>JAACEJ010000342.1 GCA_011682565.1 Actinomycetota bacterium
AAGTTCTTTCTTTATCAAAATTGCAACAGTTGCAATAGCGCCACCCAAAGCCAGTGATCCCGTATCGCCCATAAACACTTCTGCCGGATGCGCATTATACCACAAAAATCCAAGCGCCGCGCCAAACAGGGCCGCGCAGTAAATGCTCAGTTCACCTGCCCCCGGTAAATAGATTATGTTTAAATAATGAGCAAAATCGACACGTCCGGTTAAATACGCAATAGCTCCGAAAGCAAGGGCGGCAATGGCAACCAAACCGATGAGAAGCCCATCCAGGCCGTCGGTCAGGTTGCTGCTGTTAGAAGTCGCTGTTAAAACGAACGCCACAACTGCAATATAGAAAACTCCGAAATGGAGTTCATAATTTTTGAAAAACGGCAGTGTTGTTGAGGATCGTGCCGATTCGACTGCCGGAAAAAAATAAATAATGCAACCCACTAAAAGTCCGAGTGTAATCTGACCAGCCAGTTTATAACGGCCAACCAAGCCTTTTGGCTTTTTTTTGACAATTTTCAAATAATCATCCAGCCATCCCAGGGCACCCAGGGCAATGGTTACCAACAGAATCAACCAGACAAAAGTATCGCCGATTTTCGCCAGAAAAAAAGTCGGGACGACCACACTGATAATAATGATGAGACCTCCCATGCTAGGGGTGCCGCGCTTGACCTGATGACTTTGCGGGCCATCCGTTCGTATCTCCTCACCGAGTTGCAGCTTTTTCAGCCAGCGAATAATAAGCGGACCGATGAACAAGCTGATTAAAAGAGCAAGAACGGCGCTGCTCGCCGCACGAAAACTGATATATCTGAACAGATTGAAGGCAATATAATTGTCTTTTAGTGGTGTAAAGAGATAATAGAGCATATTTTATCCTAAAGAGAATCCTGCAAACCGTCGATCACGCGTTCCATTCTCATTGAACGTGATCCCTTGATAAGAAGAAAATCATGCGGCTTTACATACTCTTTTAAATCATGAATCAGCAAATCCATTTCCTTGTAATGAGCAACCTTTTGAAATGCCAGTTCCTTTGCTCGCGTTGCCGTAAATTTCGTTTCATCGCCGAAAAGAAAAATCGCTTTGAAATCAGCTTTCCTTATCTCATCCGCTAATTTTACATGTTCTTCCTGAGAATAGGCTCCCAATTCCAGCATGTCGCCAAAAACGGCAATTCTTCTGCCACCGTTTTCAACTTTGATATCTGCTGCTGTTTCCAGAGCAGCGCGGCAACTGCCGGGGTTTCCATTATAACTATCATTCAAAATAAAAACATCACCAAGGCGCTGCACCTGCATTCTCTTATCAACCGACTGCACGGACTCGATACCGTTTTTGATATCTTCCGTTGTCAGGGAAAAATGCCGACCAATGGCCGCTGCTGCCAGCGCATTCGACACATTATGGCGGCCGGGTATTGCCAGCTTTATTTTTGTGTTATCCAGCACAAATTCATAGCGCCCTAAACCATCGCATTCAAGCGCAGTTGCACGAATGTCAGATAAACTGTTCACTCCAAAGGATACACTTTTTCTCCCTGAAAATGTCTGCCCGGCAAGTATCTTATCATCGCCATTGTAAAAAACCACACCATCACCGGTAAGATGATTCAAGACCTCCATTTTGGCTCTTGTCACGCCTTCAAGACTTGCAAAAAACTCGAGGTGAGCATAGCCTATATTTGTGATGACGCAAACCGACGGTTGTACGAGATAGCTCAGCCTGTCCAGTTCGCCAAAATGATTTGTACCAACTTCGGCAACAAGGATTTGATGTTCGGTCCGTAATTGAAACAAAGTTGCCGGCACGCCGATATGATTATTAAACGATTTTATATTTTTGAGAACATGAACTTTTTGTGAAAGAACAGAGGCAACGAATTCCTTGGTTGTCGTTTTGCCGGAGCTTCCGGTAATAGCTATGACCGGAATATTAAATTTTAGCCGATAATGCCGTGCCAAAAGTTGGTATGCTTCCAGCGTGTCATCCACTAAAATAAGCGGCTTTCCATGAAGCGCACTCTTTTTTGCCTCGAACCATTCCCGACTGACAACAGCCGCAACTGCGCCATCTTCAATGGCCTGCAGGACAAAAGCGTGACCATCAAACCGATCACCCTTAATAGCCCAAAAAAGTTCACCCGGGCCAATTTTGCGCGAATCTGTTGAAATCCCGGCAAGAGGCTTCGAAGATACACTGGCCGACCCATTCCATTTCGCGTTCAGGGACTGCAATCCAAGCAATTCGGAAATTGTCAATAGCATTTCACTCAAATCAAAACCACGTTTTACAGAGCGACCAATTTACGTAAATCCACAGAAGTCTCTCCCCGAAGCAGGACTTGCTCTCCCGGCTTTAATATTCCACCCGGCAAAGGTTTCTGTTTTCGCACTTTACCGCTTCCGTCAGCTACAGCTTTTACGCCACTTGCTGCAAGAACATTTATTGCATTGCGCATCGGCAAACCAAGGACGTTGGGAATTCTGACTTCCTTTGCAACCTTCCGGGAGGAACTCGCAGTAACGAGTTGCACTTTTTCATTACGCTTGACAGAACTACCCCTCATCGGTTTCTGGGAAACGACGACAACACCATTCCCGATTGAACCGATAGTGAGTCCCTGGTTTTGCGCAAGTCGCAATGCATCACGCCGGGAAAGCCCTAGAAAATCAGGCATCGACGTGACAAGCGAATCTCGCGCAGCCCAATTCGGCTTATCGTTTGCATCATCGAACTGATATCCTTCAATGGAAATAATCTGTTCAGCAATACGCCTGAAACAGGGTGCGGCAACAGAGCCGCCGTAGTAATTCACTTTGGGATTATTGATCATAACAAAAATGCAAACTTTTGGATCATCTTTCGGGAAAAAACCGGCAAAGCTTGCAATGTATTCATTTCCATAACCGCGCCGTTTGCGTCGTGCAACTTTAGCCGTACCGGTTTTGCCACAAACTTGTGCTCCCGAAATCTCGGCATTTTTCCCTGTGCCTTCCACGACGACCTTTCGTAAAAAATTTGCCAGCGTATCTGCTGTCGATTCACGGATCACCCGACGAATGATTTGAGTGCCAGGTTTGCTTACCACTTTATCATTTTTACGAATTTCTTTAACAATATTCGGCTTTAGCAGAAACCCGCCATTCGCAATCGTACTATAAAGATTGCACATCTGCAATGGCGATGCAGCTATTTCATGACCATACGCCATTGCCAGCGGTGTAAAACCCGACCATTCTTTCGTTTGTTTCAAAGTCCCATCCGTTTCGCCTTCAAGTTGAACACCGGATTTTGTGCCGAACCCGTAGGCTCTGGCATATTCATAGAAAAGATTTTTATCGACTTCCATCGAAAGTTTTGCCATACCGATATTCGAAGACTTTACTATAATGTCGCGCATGGTAAGCCAACCATGGGGCTTCGAATCGTGAATCGTCTCTCCCATTACATCAAACTTGCCATTTTCACAAAAAATGATATCGTCGGGTCTGTGCAGCTTTTCATTTAAAACGGCAGACATGAGCACTACTTTAAAAGTCGAGCCCGGCTCATATTGATCGGTAATGGCGCGCAATCGCCAGGATGCAGCAGGAAACTCACCAGCCCGGTTCGGGTCAAAAGAAGGTTCCGATGCCATGGAAAGCACTTCGCCCGTTTTCGGATTCATAATAACAACAACGCCGCTATCGGCATTGAACTCTACAATCGTTTTGTGCAATTCCTTTTCCGCAATAGTTTGATAACGATAATCAAGAGTCAGAACAATATCCTCTCCATTTTCCGGAGGAATAAGCGGGTATTCAGCACGCACAAATTTTTCATAGGTCGCCGTTTTCTGAAGAACAGCCTTTCCCGGGATACCACGAAGGATCGAGTTAAAAGCGGACTCGATGCCGCTCAAGCCTTTATTATCAACATTAGTAAAACCCAGAACCTGGCATGCAGCATCCCCTTTCGGATATTTGCGAGCCATCAAGGTCCGGCATTCAATTCCCTCGATCCCCAGTTTCTCAATCTTGTTCTTTACGTCGGCCGGTTGACGCCGGGCAATATAAACAAAATCAGACTTTTTCTTTAAAAGTGACAAAAAGTAGCGGCTGCTTTTGCCAAGAATTTTTGCCAACTTGCCGGCAACATAAGATGGATTCCGGATTTCTCCCGGATGGGCAATAACGGAAATTGTCGGAACGTTCATCGCAAGAAGCTTGTCATTGCGATCAAAAATCGAACCCCTTTCGGCCAGCAGCAACCGTTCAAAAATGTATTGTTTGTACGCTTTCAATTTTAAGTTCTCCGGATCAATCAACTGCACCGCAACCAACCGCACCACTAAAAGCATTAGAAAAAAATATACCGCTGCCCCAAAAAATAAAAGTCGCTTTGAAAAATTTGTAGCATTTTTAGTCATAACAATGGCGCCACCTTAATCCAAACCCTGTTCAGTTCCTAGTTCCAACTTGTACTTTGGAACCTGACTAAATCCCAACTCTCGTTTCGCCCGACTGGTAATCAAATCGATGCGATTCAGCTTTTCAACCTGAAAAATCATTAGTGCATTCTGACTATGAATATCTTGCAGACGCTTCCGATATTTTTCATTTTGTCGATTCAACTGATCCACACTCACATTTTGCCAGACTTTAACAACGCAAAACAAGCCGAATAACGCCAAAGCCAATGCGGCGGTTTTGGCTAAACGTGCATTCCTTTTTTTCTTTTTATAGTAATGCCGAGATTTTAATCTCATTTTACCAACCGCTTTCGGAGTGTGAAGCGCCCGATTTAAAGTTTTCGGGCAATTCTCATTTTCGCTGAACGTGAATTAGGATTTCGTGCTGCTTCTTCCGAGGATGGCCTGATCATTTTGCCGATAATTTGCAAACGCGGCTTTTTGCCGCAAACGCAAACCGGCAAATCCGGTGGGCACGTG
>JAACEJ010000343.1 GCA_011682565.1 Actinomycetota bacterium
ATCGACCTGGCAATGACCCAGATTGATCGTCAGTATGGAAAAGGATCGGTGATGTGGCTGGGACAGAACCGGATTGTGGACATGGATTTTATCCCTACCGGCTCCATTTCTCTGGATGCAGCGCTTGGAATCGGCGGTGTACCCCGCGGTCGTATTATCGAAATTTTCGGCCCGGAATCTTCCGGGAAAACCACACTGGCACTTCACGTTATCGCCGAAGCACAAAAAACGGGCGGCCTTGCAGCATTTATCGATGCGGAGCACGCGCTGGATGCCAGGTACGCCAAGGCACTCGGCGTGGATACGGACAACCTTCTCATCTCCCAGCCGGACACCGGCGAACAGGCGTTGGAAATCACAGAGACCCTCGTCCGCAGCGGGGCGCTGGATGTTGTTGTCATAGACTCGGTTGCGGCACTCGTTCCCCGTGCAGAAATAGAAGGTGATATGGGCGATGCGCAAATGGGTTTACAGGCCCGGCTCATGTCCCAGGCCATGCGAAAGCTCACGGCTGCAATCAGCAAGTCGCATACGTCGGTTGTTTTTATTAACCAGATTCGTGAAAAAATCGGCGTCATGTTCGGCAGCCCGGAGACAACCACCGGCGGCCGGGCACTCAAATTTTATTCATCGATTCGTCTCGACATCCGACGTATTGCAGCTATCAAAGACGGCGAACACGCTGTCGGTAATCGTACCAGAGTAAAGGTCGTCAAAAACAAAGTTGCCCCGCCATTTCGTGAAGCGCTTTTCGATATCATGTACGGTGTCGGCATTTCAAAAACCGGTGAATTGCTGGATATCGCCGTCAACAATGATATTGTTGATAAAAGCGGTTCGTGGTTTTCTTATGGCGAGGAGCGCCTTGGCCAGGGACGGGAAAACGTCCGCGGCTACCTTGAGCAGAATCCCCAGCTTTTAGCCGAGATCGAAAGAAAAGTGCGGGAATCGCTGGGACTCGTGCGCGATTCTTCCAAAACAGCGGAAGAAGCAAAACAGCCGGCTGCGAAAAAATAAGCACAAATGTGTGAACGGCATAAAATAACTTCTCTTCAGGTTCAGGCAAAACGCAAGGATCGATTCTCTGTTTTTCTTGATGGCGAGTTTGCTTTCGGTATTCATCAGGATGTTCTCATAAAAAGCGGCATCGCCAAAGGCGATGAACTGTCCTCCGAACAAATTGATAAAATATTGCGCCTGGAAGAACGCCGCGCGGCCAAAGAAAAGGCAATGCGTTTATTGGCTGTGCGACCGCGAAGTAACAAGGAAATCGCCGATCGTCTGCGTCAGGCAAAATTTCCTCAGGCTGTCATCGAGTGGGTCATACCGGAATTGGAGCGCGTCGGCCTTCTCGATGATTTCGAGTTTGCAAAAATATTCGCCCGCTCTCGCATGATCACCCGCCCTGTAGGCGAATTTTTGCTTCGTCGAGAGCTTCAACAAAAGGGCCTTTCCGAGGAACAGATTGAAGCGGGTGTGGAAGAAGCTTATGCCGAAACAAGTGAAGTGCAGGTTGCCGGGACGCTGGCCGCAAAAAGAAAAAAGAGATATCTTGAACTTGAGGAAATGAAAGCTAAAAAACGTCTCTCTGATTTTTTGATCCGGCGGGGATTTAACTGGGAAATTGTAAAGGATATTATCGGAAACTGGGAGAGTTTTTAATCTCGTAATGTCTACTCGTTTAACAAGCCATTACGGGAAGGCAAGATGTCTCTGGATGATCTTTTAAATTTTTGCGCGAAATTGAATTTCGATGCGGTTGATCCGACGGGTTACTACTTTCCCAATTATCCTGAAGTACCAACGGACAAATTCATCTTTGATTTCAGCCGTATAATTGATTTTCATAAGGAAAGATTACGATGAAAAGACGCGATTTTTTATTAACAACAGGCGTTGCCGGAGTTGCCTCTCTGGCCGGTACAGCAACGGCAGGCAAAGGAGAAAAGCAGCAATATCTGGAGCTAAGAAAGATTAATACGCTCCTGGGAGACAAGAAAAAGATATTGAACAGCTTTTTACGGGATGTCGAAATTCCCGCCCTCAATCGCCTTGGCATTTTATCGGTGGGTGTTTTTACGGTTAAATTTGGTGCTAACGAACCGACATTGTACATGCTCTTGCCGCACAATTCGTTGGAATCGGTTGCCACAACAAATTCGCGGCTTTTGGCGGACTCGCAATTTTTACAGGATGGTGCCGAGTTTCTGGACACGCCTATCTCTGATCCCAATTATGTAAGAATTGAAACGATGTTGTTAAAAGCTTTTGAGAATATGCCAAAATTAAAAGTGCCGGATGTGGTAAAAGGTAAATCATCCCGCATATTTGAAATGCGGACGTACGAAAGTCACAGCAGAAAAGCAGCAAAGAAAAAAATCGAAATGTTCAACAAAGGCGGTGAGATAAGAATTTTTCGCGAAGCCGGGCTACACCCGGTCTTTTTTGGTGAAATGCTCATCGGGCCCCGGATGCCGAATCTCACTTATATGCTTGCATTTGAAAACATGAAAGAACGCGATAAGAATTGGTCGGCATTTAGTAAACATCCCGATTGGCAGGCATTGAAAGCAAAAGAGGAATATAAAAACACCGTTTCAAATATCACTGATATTATTTTGCGGCCGGCAAGCTTTTCACAGATATAATGGCTTAACCCCGTCCCGCCTTGCAGGAAATTGATGTTGCGTGTATTGCTTTTTACAAGACCGGACTTTTTTTCTATTTGTCAGGATCATGAACAAAACAAATCTGCTTAAAATAATTGTAATTTTTCTATCCGTCAGTTTTTTTGCGGAAGCAAAATCCCAGGGAACAGAATCATGGGGTTCGGAATATTTCGTCAACAAGATGCGATTGCCGATCCTGCCGAACGATAAGGGTTCAATTTATTTTTCGCTCAATGATGAAATCGCAATTTTAATTGAGCGAGTTACCAATGAATTAAATCTGTATGACATTGCAACAGGCGTTCTTGTTGACTCGACTTTCGAGACCCTCGACAGCACAATTACAAAAAAACTGATCATTCCTTTCGATCAATTACAGGATTTCAGAGAAGCCATTGTTGTTGCTGAAACGAATATTTCCCAGCAAGGTGTCCCGCCGAACAAAGAAACTTATTTCTCATCAAGCCAACCCATATTTACCGGGAAAGATAAAAAGGCATACACCAAAAACGTTCGTACGGACATTTCGGTTCTTGCTTATTTTTTCAATATTGAAACAGGCGAATCCCTGGGAGCTCTTGCTGAAAAGGTGATTTACGTAGGTGGTTCCCGGGAAAAATCCAAAGCAAAAGCCTTGAAAAAACTGCAACAAAAAATATTCAGAGACCTCAAGAGGATTTACTGGATTTCGTATGACATCGCATCGTCAGAAAAAGGCAAAATCACGGTCATTCCCGATACCGCTCAGGTCATTAAAAAAGGCATACTTTTCGAACTCGTCG
This sequence comes from Actinomycetota bacterium, assembly GCA_011682565.1. Classification (GTDB taxonomy): domain Bacteria; phylum Zhuqueibacterota; class Zhuqueibacteria; order Residuimicrobiales; family Krinioviventaceae; genus Hydrothermomicrobium. The sequence continues at coordinate 3,452 of JAACEJ010000343.1, forward strand.
AACCTGACAGAATGCAGACAAAGGATGATAAAGAATATACAATTCCGGGGGGAGTCGTCGGATTTGCAACAGTTACAGACAGCAGTCATTTAAAAATTCTGCACCAGTGGAGGAATTTTGGCGCGGGAAGCTGGGTTGTTGAACATCCCGATCCAATCCGCGCTTTGCAGCTAAGTGTTGTTCCACCTATAACTCAGGACTATTTAAACTATGGACTGCATTTCCAGGTCGCGCCAATACGTAGTCTTGACTGGGGTTTTGGGGTGCAAATCAGCCGGGTCACCGACTCGATGAATAAAAATGATTACGGCTTTGGGTTTTCAGGGTTTGCCATCTGGCGATTTCTGAATGGAGCAAGAATGGATATCGGCACCAAAGTGGGCATGGATATGGACATTCTTTTCCGAAAAGACGACAATGAAGAGGTTGTTAATACAGTTTTGTTTTCAGCGCAGGCCGGACTTTTGAGTGAAATTCCTTTTTCGCCAAATCTGGATTTCGTCGTCAATGTGGGGTATCGTTTTGGATTCAAAACAGACACGTGGGAGTACTCGGTTGACGACGACACTTTTCCGGCTTTTTGGGAAAATGATATACCCAGAGTGGATAATAGCGGTTTTGTGTTTTCTGTCGGGTTTAAATACTTGCTTTTTTGACCTTTCATTTGGTCGCTTCAAGCCGTCTCAAATAGTAAACCCCATCAACAAAATTGACGGGGTTTACGAATGTGGCGCCTCCCAGAATCGAACTGGGGACACACGGATTTTCAGTCCGTTGCTCTACCGACTGAGCTAAAGCGCCACGGAAAAGACTGCATAATTTAGAAAACTATTAGTAAATGTCAAGCAAAATTGTTAGCCCCAAAATGGGGCAATTGGCGGCATTCATCAGCCTCACTTTTTTTATGCAAGCACATCGTTTTTTGGGGGCCGCAGAGATTCCCATGAAATGAACCGGGAAAAAACTTTGGGAATGAGAAATCTGTCCGCAATGAGATAGGCGGTTGTTAAATATCCCAAACCGATTATCAAGTCCACAATATAATGTTGATTTAAATAGACCGCTGAAAACCAAACCCCCAATGGATAGAGCACAAGCAAACCGGGCAACCGCCGAAATTTTTTGTATGTGAAAAAGGCCACGGAAATAGGATAGGACCCGTGCAAAGACGGGATGGCGGCAAAGTGGTTTGGATTAAATCCTCCCCAAAGGGTCTGGAAAAACTTCACGCCGATCATCTTGTCCACATTAATGAGGGAACCTGCTCCGAGTCCCCAAAAATTAGTGTGCGGGGGCTGTCCAAAGCCATAACTGAGCACATACCAGGGCGGTGCTGCCGGATAAAGAATAAAAGTTGCCAGAGCAGAAAAATTTAACAGCGTCATGGTCCAGACAAAGGTGTAGAACATTTTTCTGTCATCTGTTGTATGCCACAGAACCCAGCCCAATAAAATAGGAAATCCAAAATG
>JAACEJ010000344.1 GCA_011682565.1 Actinomycetota bacterium
AGTCGCCGTTTAAGGCTTTCCATGTTTCCCCTCCGTCGTCGCTGCGACGCATGCCGTTGAAATTGCACGCATATAAGATATTCGGATCAGATGGAGAGACCTTGATGTCGAGAGCATAAAAACCAGCGTGAATTTTTCTTATGTTCTGACTGTACAACTCACTGGGCAAAAATAGAGTTCGTAGCAAGAAAATAGAAAACAATAGGACCAAATTACTTGGCAAAGCGAAACGATTCATGCCTTCCCCTTTCTTTTTAGTCAATTTACTTAGCTTATGTCTCTCGGTGGTATCTTACCTGACCAAAAGCAATTTGCGAGTTAGGCTTTTTCCACCTGCTCTCAGCCGATATACATACACACCGCTGCTCACCTGTTTCCTCGAAGAATCCCGGCCGTCCCATTTTACACGTTTTTGGCCGGAGGACTGCCTCCCGTTCAGAAGCGTCCGTATTCTGCGGCCAGTAGTATCGTAAATATCAAGACGTATATTCGCTGGGGTCGGCAAGGTGTACTGTATCCACGTTTCAGCATTGAGCGGGTTTGGGTAGTTTTGAAGTAACTGAAAATTATATGGCGTCCCACGTCTCCTATTTTCCACGGAAGCAAATATCGAATCCACATCCACAATATACACGTATGGTTCATTCAGCAGAGAAAAGAAAAGTCTGCCGTTTTGCTCGTCAAAAGCCAGAGCGGCGACGTTCGCATTCTGCGGAATGGCTGTCAGGCGCTGCCAACTATTGCCGGCATTATTAGTCACAAACAACCCACTGTCGCTGGTGGACAAAAATAACTGTGAAGGATTTTTGTTGCTTAGCAAAAGGCGAGTAAATTGCTTCCCCGTTAATCCATTATCCAATGCACGCCATTCCACTCCGCCGTTTTCTGTTTTGAAAAGATCATAACCTTCTACCGCGGTGTAAATTATATTCGGATCTATCGGATTCACCGCAATTCGCTTTTCACCTTTATATCCGCCAAGCCCCAATGAATCCCAAGTCGCTGCATTATCCTTGCTCACCCACACTCCCTTTTTATACGTTCCCACATAAATCGTTGAATCATTCCCTTTGACAAAAGCAATGGATATGGGGAAATACAAAAAGGCAGGGTAGATCGCTTTCCACGTTTGTGCATGGTCATAACTAACTTTAAACGTGTTCTCCGGGGTCGAGTACACGGGATATGGTGGATTAGGTGATGCCTTAATAAAATAAAAACCTATATCATTCCAACCTCTTTCTTCCCAGTTTCCCCCGCCGTTCTCCGACACAGAAATATTGCCCGTCAGCATATAGTCATTCCATGTAACATAAACAATATTGGCATTGCCCGGATCTATCTCCAATCCGTAGGCATTCCATCCACTGACGATCTGACTCCAAGAGTTCCCCGCGTCTTCACTCCGATACACGCCACCGAAATCACAGGCATACATAATATTTGGGTTGGACTGGGAAGTTTTTATGTCGAGGGCTGCAAAACCGACAGGGACTTTTCGTATCTCCGCACCATAAAGATAATTGATTGGTGCCCAACCGCTTAATAATAGGACAATACAGAAAATCAAAGTGAGCTTGATTATAAAACCGGAATCTTTCATGGTTTCACCTCCTTTCTGTATTAATTTTTCAAACCAATCTATACACTCAATGGTTCTCTTTTCCAAATAGATTTGACTAATTATATTTCTAAGAACATTTCTCATCTTAACAATACCATCCGTTTCACATTTACATATTTCCCTGCTTGTAAACGGCAATAATAAATCCCGCTGCTCATTTGTCGACCCAGTTCGTTTTTTCCATTCCAAAAGAAAGTATAAGAACCGGCGCTTAACGAAGAGTTGACGATTTCTTTTATAAATCGTCCGTTGATATTGAAAATTTCAAGGCAAACATGTTCACTAGTTGGCAATTCGAAGCCAATGGCGGTTACCGGATTGAAAGGATTCGGCCAGTTTTGATAAAGGCGAAACTTCGAGGGAGAATTTGATCGTTCTGTTGTAACTTTTGTGCCTTCATGCAAATCAAAACTCGCCCGGTAGGAAATGGACTCCAGACCTGTACTTTGAGAAATATCGACGTAAACCTTTCCCTGGGACTTGCCGAGAGTGGGAATTGTCGCTACCCAGACATGTCCTCCCGTACCTCCGTTTATATCAGAAATAAGCAACCGTTCCTCATTGCCAAACAGCACAGAAACATTGGGTTTTGCATCATAAAAAGCGTAATTTGTAATCTCAATTCTAACGGTATCCCCGACAATTATTTTTTCCGGTGAAATTTGGACATCGAACGTAATGCTTTCCGGTTTTCCCCACTGATAAAAATCAGGATTAAATTTTGCCGTATCGTCCTGTGCCGCGAAGAAACTGTTGCTCCAGGATGGCTTATCCGGTGCCGTGCCATCGGTGAGCATTTGCCGCCATTTTTCATCGGTCAGGCGGTCGTCCATGGGCCAGGTGAATTCATGGTAAGAAAACCCCGCCCCTTTTGTTATGACCGCACGACCTTCGACGTTGCAAATAGCATAAATCGCATAAGGATAGCCGATGCCTTCCTCTAACACCAGACCGGAATTAGCATCCGTGTGAACATCGGCAATGACCGGCATAGGCTCCAGATCGTCGTTATACTGTTCCGGCATAGGACCGCTGCCCGGCCAGGGATTGAAAGTAACAATATCGTAAAGAGTTTTGCCAATATCAAATATGGTTTTATAATCATTGCTGGAAAGGGAGATGTTTGTCAATTCTTTTTCAGAAATCTCTTTCAATTGCAGAGACAGGGTGGCGATTTTTTCCAGTGCATCGCGAAAATTCTCAAAAAGAAGGTTCCGACTGCCAAGGCCTGTGATCATGAATTCACTCAATGATGCGAGCCGACCATAAAAATGCGGATTCGGTTCGACAAAACCCTGGGATTCTATTGCGGCTGGAGGTGTCCCGATTACTTCGGTGCCGCTTTGCTTGGCGTAAAGAATGGTATCGTGGCGCAACTCGGCCCACGATGCAAGCACGGCGTACAGGTCTTTGTCAGCCCATGCCGACGTTTGCATGAAAAAAGGATAGCCTTGCCCTTTCACAGCCAGCAGCGGCAAAAGTGAGTAGAGCCAGTTCCAGTAAGCATTTTGTGCCCATGTTTCATCCGGGTAGTTTTTAAACGTTTCGACCAGCTTGGCCAGATTTTCGAGATAGAAAGAATTATTCAAATCCTCGGGTTTTAAATGAGTGCGCGCCTGGTCGCTGCCAAGGACGATCATCACATCGAGCCCTGTGGGTATAAAACGTCCCGGCGTTTTTAGCTCGACCAATTCGTCCAGCACCCAGGAATCCGGGATGAAACGCTGCCCCATAAAACGAAAGCCCTTTTTCGGCTGTCCCGGATAATCTATGGCCGCAAAAGGCAAATCTTTTGTCTCCTGAAGAAAAGCTGTCAGCTTGTCCTCATTTGCAAAATCATCGACCGGAAGGAGATCGAAATCTTCTCCGTAAACATTTTCGGCAATGGAAATATATTGATAGAAATTGATGTCGTCACTTTTGCCGACGAAAAAGACAGTGGGCTGGTAAATATCGTCCCAAACTTTCAATCCCGGCTTATCGTTGACGAGGGTGTTGCTCATGGCATGGATAAGTAAAACAGCGCGCAAGGTTGCATCGCGGCTGAAAGAATCGTCCGGCGTCTCGCAAGAAAAAGTCATTCTCCCAAGCCACATCATGGAGCGGAAATAACTTTTAAGCGAATCCGAGCGCGTGTAATGGCCGCGGGGAATGTATTGGCTATAGTCTTCTGTATAGCCGAAAATCGGCGATAGATGAAAACCCTGAGCCGCGCGCACAAGCGCCAGTTCCTCTGTAAATTTTCCACTGGAAAGGGGCGGAACATAGGTACTGTCCAGTAATTGTTTTGCCACGATCAAATAATTCAAATTGCTGATGAGAGCGGCGCGGATAACGTCCTGAGTCGAATTGTCGTACTGTTGCTGCGTTTCAGCAAGCAGCGCATTCAGCAGAGCGTTTAAATTGCCGATAAAGCGTTTTTCTTCGCAAGTCTTTAGAATATAATCGAAACAGAGATGAAAAGTATGCAGCATGGCATCGCTGGTGATGAAAATGGGAGTGTGGTTTTCGCGCGCCTCATTGTAAATATCAAACATTTCATTGTAACCGGTTGCTTGAGCTATTTCATCGTTTCGCCGCGCAGGTGTAACGACAAAATGATTTTTTTTGAGTAATGCCAGTTGTGTATCTGAAAAATTGAATTGATCCAGGTTGACAACATTTTCCAGGCTGTCCCCCGGTTCGCACGGTTTGATATTCGGTGTAATGGTAACCGCATGCGGCGTGTAAACGCCGAAATCTGTTTGCACCGGCTGAGTGATATTGGCAATCATTTCCTGCGCGGAAGCTGTGCTGATGACAGTAACAATCATGATGAATGATAATAATTTTTTCATGATGTTTGCTCCTTTAGATTAGTAAAATAATCCAATTATTCTACTTTGATCTGTACCGGCTGTGTTTCGCCACCTTGAAAAGACATGACTCTCCCGGTGATATAAAACGTGCCGTGTAGCCGCTTTCCTTCATTATCCTGACCATGCCAGACCAGCGTTTCGGATAATGGCTCATCCGGCGTAAGTGTATGTTTGGTTATGACCATTAAAAATCCCAAATTATGCGCCCAGTTCCACAGAATCTTACGTTGGTCACCGCCTGGTTTGTCATAAACAATTATATCAAATAATTGCGATGAAGAAAAAGTCAACTCTATCGGCCTGTCCGTTGTATTGGACATGGTGAGGGTGATTTGAACGCTGTCATTTTCCGCCAGTTGAGTTTTGTCCAGCTTTAATTCGAACTTGATTCCATCGTTCAAAATGCGCTCCTTGATTTGTTGAATTTCTTCAA
>JAACEJ010000345.1 GCA_011682565.1 Actinomycetota bacterium
TCCGTATGTTTCAGACCGAAGTAACGTTTAAATTGTAGGCCAGAGCACAAAATGAATGATAAAGAAATCGAAATACTGCGCATTCTGCAGCAAGATATCCCTGTTACTGCCAGGCCGTTTCAGCAAGTGGCGCAGCAAGCAGGCCTGTCCGAAAAGGACGTTCTGGATATTGTGAAAACATGGCGCCAGTCGGGAACGATGCGCAGAATGGGCACAATTCTTCGTCACAGAAAGGCAGGGTTCAGCGCCAACGGCATGTCCGTGTGGGCCGTGCCGGGAAATCGGATCGAGCAGATCGGAGCCATCATGATCTCTTTTCCTCAGGTAGGCCACTGTTACCAGCGCCCGTCCCTGCCCAATTGGCCGTACAACATGTTTGCCATGATCCATGCGCAATCCAGAGAGGAGGTCGTGCAAGTGGTCGAGTCCATCAGCAAGGCCACTGGCATCGGAGCGTATGACATCCTGTTCACGGTGCACGAGTTTAAAAAAGTCAGCATGAAATATTTTGTCGATGAAATTCCCGCGGATTTATACCAGGAGATCGAGGACAATGGAAAAGAGTGAAAAACTGTTTCAGCGCGCAAAAGCCGTCATACCCGGAGGCGTCAACTCGCCGGTGCGGGCTTTCAAGGCCGTCGATGGCACGCCGCCTTATATTGCCGGCGCACAGGGCTGCTACATCTATGATGTGGACGGCAATGAATACGTTGATTTTGTCTGCTCCTGGGGGCCGATGATCCTGGGACACGCGCACCCGCAGGTCATTCAGGCGGTGCAGGAGGCGACGACGCGCGGCACGAGCTTTGGCGCCAATTGCGAGATCGAAGTCAAGATGGCCGAGTTCATCGTCGACGCCATGCCATCCATTGAAAAAGTGAGAATGGTCAGTTCCGGCACCGAAGCCACCATGAGCGCCATCCGCCTGGCCCGGGCCTACACCGACCGACCCAAGATCGTCAAATTCGAGGGCTGCTACCACGGCCACGCCGACAGCTTTTTGAGCAAGGCAGGCTCCGGCGCCATGACATTTGGCATACCGGGCACGCCCGGTGTGACGCCGGCGACCGCCGGAGATACCCTGAATGCGCAATACAACGACCTGGACAGCGTGGAACAACTCATCGAGGAGAACAAAGACCAAATTGCCGCCATCATTGTGGAGCCGGTTGCCGGAAATATGGGTGTTGTTTTGCCGCAAGAGAATTTCCTGCAAGGACTGCGGGACATCACTACCGAGCACGGCATTGTGCTGATTTTTGACGAAGTGATTACCGGGTTTCGCCTGGGATTAGGCGGCGCGCAACAACTGTTCGGGGTTTTGCCCGACCTGACCACGCTTGGAAAAATCATTGGCGGCGGTCTGCCGGTCGGCGCTTTTGGCGGCAAAAAGGAAATCATGGACTTACTGGCGCCGGAAGGTCCGGTGTACCAGGCCGGCACCTTGTCCGGCAATCCCCTGGCGCTGACGGCCGGTTATGAAACGCTGTCCATTTTATCGGAACAGGGTTTTTACGAAAAATTAAACGCCCGGGCGGAAAAGTTTTTCAATAACGTCGAGGAGAATTTCAAGGAGGCGGGACTTGCGTGCACGGCCAACCACATCGGCTCCATGGCCTGTTTTTTCTTTACCGACGGCCCGGTCACCGATTACCACAGCGCCGCCCGTTCAGATACCGCCCTGTTTGCAAAGTATTTCGAGGGCATGTTAAAAGGCGGGATATACCTTGCGCCGTCGCAATTCGAAGCCTCTTTTATATCCGCAGCGCATTCACAAGATGCACTCGCCCGCACCCTGGACGTGCACAGAAAAGTTTTACAAAGCCTGAAATGATAAGGTGAGGAGAATGGTGCTAATATTCCCGTTCGATGCCGTATTCCTTCATCTTGCGCCATAAGGTAGTCCGGCCGATGCCAAGTTCCCTGGCCACTCTTTCATAATCCCAGTGATAAAATTGCAGTGCTCTGGCAATATGTTGCTTTTCCAGCTCTTTGAGAGGAAGAATTGCGTTCTCATCGAACGTCGTCGGGCTGTTCGAAAAGTTTCTCACCTGCGGCGGCAGGTCTTCGGGTAAAATAGTATGACCGATACACAATGCCACGGCTCGTTCTATAGCATTTTCCAGTTCGCGCACATTACCGGGCCAGTTATAATCCAAAATCAATTCCTCGGCTTTTTTATCCAACCCGATAACTCTTTTTTTTATCTTTTCCCCGTATTTGGCGATAAAATGATCGGCCAGCAGCAAGGTGTCTTCCGGATGTGCTCTGAGAAGCGGAATATCGATTTGCACGACATTGAGTCGATAATACAAGTCTTTACGAAAGCTTTCTTTTTGAACGAGTTCATCTAAATGCTTATTGGTTGCAGCGATAATGCGTACATCTATTTTACGAACTTCGTTGCTCCCAAGACGCCGCATTTCTCCCTGTTGCAACACCCGCAGCAGTTTGACCTGAAAAGCGGGCGATGTATCCCCTATTTCGTCCAGCATCAAAGTCCCGCCATCGGCTTCTTCCAAAAGGCCTTTTTTCTGAAATTCAGCGCCGGTAAAGGCGCCGCGAACATGGCCGAACAACTCGCTCTCCAGCAAAGTATCCGGCAAAGCCCCGCAATTGACCACAATGAACGGCTTGTTCCGCCTCGGACTATTTTCGTGAATCGCTCTGGCGACCAATTCCTTTCCGGTTCCACTCTCGCCCTGGATAAGCACGGTGATATTGGTCTGCGATATTCGCGCAATGAGCTCCAGAATGTGCTCCATCGACTTGCTCTTGCCGATGATATCGCCAAACCGATAATGCTCCTTGGAGTAAAACCAGGAAAAAAATTGCTTCAGTTCGTTTTCGATTAATTCCCGGGCAAAGCCAATACCGTCTTTTGTCGTCTTGTGCAGTCGAAAATCGGTCAAATCGTAAACGAACAGATTGTAAATTTTGCTCAACGACGCTTCGGGAACAACCATGGTGTCCAAGTTGATGATGAGCAGCGGTTGATTCTTTCGTGCGCTCATGACCTTTTGCAAATGAGCGGCGATAAAATGGTCGGCAAAGTCCTGGTTCATGCGCAGAATAACCTGCACATTGGCAAGCTTGTTATCAACATCATCCGGTTTAATAATCCGGCCGCCGCCTATCGATTGTGCCAGTTCGGAAATCAGAGAAAAGGAACGGTGAAGGAAATAAAGATGACGTAACGATTCAGCCCCCATCGACTTGAGTACAACTTTTGACAACTCATTAGAGCCGACAACAATCAAATCGACAGAATGCAGCGGGCCAAATATTTTTTGCACCAGACTTTCGATCTGTTTCGATATAAACGAGTAATCGAACGACAGACCGCTCTGCTCCAATTTACCGGCAAGCATGAGCGCCGTCTGAAACAGTCGATTCAAGACGTGTCCGGCGCTGCCGCATTCATTGGCAATGGCTATACTTTTGCCGGCGTTTTCAATGAATTCGTTCTGGGGATCCTGGATAAAAGGTTCCAGTCCCAGGGAGAGCTGGAAAAAATGGCGCACCACGTCCGGGCCTTCCAGCAAATGAAAGCGGATGTCCTTTATTTTGTTTTTCAGATTAAGACGGGTGAGAATAAATTTCTCGAGTTTTTCCCTGGTTTGCGCTTCATCGTCGGTTACTGCAAAAACCTCTATGGAATGAGATGAATTAACAAACAGAGTTTCGCCCTGGATGTTCAGAGACGAGAGCTGCTCGGCGCATGTCTTAAGAGTCTGAAACTCTGTAAACCCCCGATACCAGAGATTTTCCGGCACATTGTTACGATGTAGACCAATGGCGAATATTTGCATAAATCATCGATACGCATGCATGGTGGTTAGAAAAAGGGAAACAACCAGGAACGTCATAAGGACAAAGAAAAAGCCGACCACCGAAAGCCAGGCCGAGCGCTCTCCGCGCCATCCCAGCTTGATCCTGGCGACGAGGTGAAAAAGATAAACAATCCAGATTATCACAAACGAGATAAACTTAGCGTCCAGCGGAAACGGGTTGCCCCATAGTTCGATACCCATCCAGAAGCCAAGGAACATGCCCACGGTGGCAAAGCCAAAACCAAGCGTGGCGGATGTGGAATTTAAGTGATCCAGCAATTCGAGCGAAGGAATACGCGAAAAGAAAAAACCCAGACGTTTTTGATGGATTTCCCTGGCAAGTAACAGATACATTACACTGGCAATGAATGCAATGGTAAAACCGGAATAAGCCAGCAACATAAAAACGACATGTATCTGAAAAGACAGTCCGGCCAGTTGCGGCGCTAATGTCTTATTCATGTCGATCCCCGGCAGGGCAATGGCCAGGAAAAAAAGTATCATGGGCACAATGACGATACCCATGGAATTTTCTTTGATGTAAAACTCGAGAAACAAATACAACAGCACAAATAAAAATGTAGCGCTGGAGAGCACCTCGTAAACGGTTCCGAGCGGCAATCTGTGTAAATCATTTCGTAACATTATAATATAGATTAAATGCAACAAAGCACCGGATGCAAGCGAAGCGGATGAGATGCGTTTCAGGATTTTGCTTTGCAAGATAAAATAAAACAGATAACAAATTGCTGAAAGCAGATAAACGCTCAGAACTGCAAAACCAAAGGCTGGTATGTTCATTTTTTCAATCCTCAGTTCTCAATCTATATTTTACCCGGATTCTGGATGAAATGCGTGGAATCTTTTCCCGGCGCACCAATCGACAAGTCGGCGCTATACATACTTGCTAAGGGTCAGTTTGTAACAATACTTTATAGTCATGTCTTTGCGAGCGAAATGGAGTGGAACGAGGCAATCTCATGCTTAACAGGCAGTTACGAGATTACTTCGTCGTTCGTTCCTCACTCCTCGCAATGACAAACATTTGTTACATTTTAACCCTTAACAAGTATAACAT
>JAACEJ010000346.1 GCA_011682565.1 Actinomycetota bacterium
CGCAATTATTATCGAGCTTGTTAAGCGCTCTAAAAAGAAAACAGAATAACAGATTTTACCCAGTGGATGCCAGATTTTATTATCCATAAAAACAATTCATGAAATGCATCATCCGGCATCTGGTATCTGCAATCAGGAACCCAGTACCTATTTTTTCGATATATCGATAGAAAGACAACAATGAAGCATAAACCCCAAAAACCCTACCTCTCCATCGTCGTCCCCTTTTACAATGAGGTGGAGAATGTGGAAAGACTTTGGCACAAGCTGCGCGAGGCCCTCGACGAGTTCGGCAGGTCGTATGAAGTCATTTTCGTTGATGACGGCAGTAAAGACGGAACCAGAGATAAATTGCGAAAAATGGCAAAAGAATTTGCACCGCTTCGCGTTATCCTTTTCCGTGCCAACTTTGGCCAGTCCGCAGCCATGGCTGCCGGTTTTGAGGCGACGCGCGGCGAGATCGTCATTGCAATGGATGGCGACATGCAAAATGACCCGCGGGACATCCCCGTAATCGTTAACAAACTCAATGAAGGTTATGACGTCGTTAGCGGCTGGCGAAAAAACCGCAAAGACAAACTGGTTGCGCGAAAAATTCCTTCCAAAATTGCCAACAAAATTATTTGCTCAGTCACGGATGTCAAACTTCACGACACCGGCTGTTCACTCAAAGCATTTCGCGGCGATCTGTTGCGAAAGATTTCTTTGTACGGTGAGTTTCACCGCTTTATTCCGGCGCTGCTGCGCATGGAAGGAGCGGATATTACCGAAATCCCGGTTCGCCATCACGCGCGAAAATTCGGGACATCAAAATATAACATTACGCGAACCTTTCGTGTCATCATGGACCTGACGACTATTCGTTTGCTCATGAAACACCTTCCCAACCCACTCGGTTTCTTTTTCAATTTTACATTGCTGGCCGCCATCGGCGGAACGATCAGTTTTGTTGCAATTTTAACCAAGCTCTTGTCGCCGCCGGTTAATCCCCCCGAGTTGAATGTTCTGGTTACACTCACTGTATTACTTTGGGCCACCTCATTTCAGTTTTTGTGCCTTGGGTTGGTCGGAAAACTTGTTGTCGATCACGGCTCGCGTAAAATTATTCACCTGGAACACTTTAAGAATTAACTGCTTACTCTTTCGTTTAATGTAAGCAGCACTTTAAAAAATAAATTAGCAATTTTGGATTAGTTTTTGCAAATTCCAAATTCCATCTATTTCCCGAAAAGGATAACAATGTCGATAGCAGATTTTCAAATCAAAAAAATTGAAAAACCGGAGAAAAAAAAGATGCCCCGGGTCGGGACTGAAATTTCGGTTATCGTGGCGGTTCAGGATAAAAAAGATGAACTGAAAGCCATGAATCAGGAACTGCACGATGTTTTAAAAAAATACAATCAAACTTTTGAAATCGTTTACGTTGACGACGGCAGCGTCGACGGTTCCTGGGACATTTTAAAAAACATTGCACAAGATTTCCCCTTTGTCAAACTCATTCGTCTGCGCACAAAATTCGGCGAATCCTCCGCATTGGATGCTGGACTGAAATCGGCAAATGGCCGGAAAATTCTTTATTTCACATGCCGTGTACGCATCAATCCCATGGATTTGACACAGTTTTTCGCCAAACTGGATGAAGGTTTTGATCTCGTTCTCGGCGTTCGTTACCCGCGCCGTGACTCGGCATTGAATCGCGCCGTGTCCCGACTTTTTAATTACGTAACCAACAAAATGACAAAGCTGCATTTGCATGATATTAACTCCGGTATTTTAGCGACAAAAAAAGAGGTACTTGACAATTTACCTATTTACGGCGTTTTCAATGCGTTCATGCCCGTGCTGGCTCAACGTCAGGGCTACAAGGTAACGGAGCAAAAGATCGAACAGTTGCCCGGCAACTTTGCCCAGTCCATGTACCCGACAAATTACATCCGCAGATTTCTCGACCTCATCAGCGTGATTTTTTTGAGCAACTATTCTAAAAAACCGCTGCATTTTCTCGGCTTTGCCGGGGCGATTTTTACGATCCTGGGAGCCGTCATTGATATTTATCTTTTCATTTACCGTATTCTTGGCTTTGGCGGAATTGCCGGTCGCCCCATGCTTTTGCTGGGTACTGTGCTCTTGGTTATCGGCATCCAGATGATTTCCATTGGCCTTTTGGGCGAGATGATTATTTTTACGCACGCCAAAAATATCCGCGAATATAATATCGAGGAGATTATAGAATAAATTTGAAACTCATAATTCAAATCCCCTGCTACAATGAGGCGCAAACGCTGCCGGTGACCCTGGCCGATCTTCCCAAAAAGATCGATGGAATTGATGATGTTGAAGTCCTGATTATTGACGACGGCAGCACGGATGAGACAATCAAAGTGGCGCGCGAAAACGGCGTAAACCATGTCGTTCGTTTTACGAAAAATAAAGGCCTGGCCCGGGGATTTACGGCCGGGCTGGATGCCTGTCTTCGTCTCGGCGCCGACATCATCGTCAATACGGATGCGGATAATCAGTACAAAGGTGAATATGTTGCTCATCTTGTGGAACCCATTTTACGCGGTGAGGCAGAAGTCGTTATTGGTGACCGCAACACCAACGGCATAGAGCATTTCTCGTGGGGCAAAAAAAGACTGCAATCTCTCGGCAGTTGGGTGGTGCGCCAGGTATCGGACACAAATGTGCCGGACTCGACCAGCGGTTTTCGCGCTTTGTCGCGCGAAGCGGCGCTGCAAATGAACGTTGTCTCCAAATTTACATATACTCTGGAAACGATTATCCAGGCCGGAAAAAAGAATCTGGCGGTTACTCACGTCCCCATTAAAACAAATGAAAAGCTGCGCGACTCACGTTTGTTTTCCAGCACGTGGGCATACATCAAACGATCTGTTGCAACAATCGCCAGAATTTATACAATGTATGAACCGATGAAAATGTTTTCCTATATCGGCGGCGCGTTTTTCATCGGCGGCATTCTCATCGGCCTGCGTTTCGTCTATTTTTATTTCACATCCGGCGGCGCCGGACATATCCAGTCGCTGATACTGGCGGCAATTCTTTTAATCGTTGGTTTTCAAGTTTTTGTGATGGGACTTTTAGCCGACCTCATCGGCTCCAACAGGCAATTGATTGAAAATGTGCTCTATCGCGTTCGTAAAATTGAGTTGGGTACATTGAACGATAATGCAAAATCTGAACATTAGTGGTGATGAAGATATTATATGTCGCGGGAAGGGAACTCGAATACTCTCGAACTCGAATTGTCTACAAAGCACTGCAATCTCAAGGATTTGACGTCGTCGGATGCTTTCCTCCTGATAAATCTTTTAAACATTACCCAGCACTTTTATTACAAGCCATCCGCAAAGCGCGTGGCTGTAACATTGTCGTGGTTGGATTTTACGGCCAGATCATTCTTCCGCTGATCAAACTGTTCACCTGGAAATCGATTCTCTTTGATATGTACATCGCAACTTTTGATACGATGGTACACGATCGGGGTACAGCGGGTGAAAAAAGCTGGAAAGCGCGTTTGTATAAACTCAGCGACATCATCGCCTGCAAATTGTCAAAGCATCTGGTTTTGGAGACGAACGATCATATTCGCGATTTTGCGAAAAAGCTTAATGTCGACGCTAAAAAGTTTCGTCGGGTCTTTCTTGCTGTGGATGATAAAATTATATATCCCCGGCCTCAGACGAAAAAAAACAGGAATTTCCTCGTTCATTTTCATGGAGAATATGCGCCGTTTCACGGCGTCAAATTTATTTTGCAAGCCGCCGATTTGCTGCGGGATGAGGATGTGCAATTTCAAATTGTCGGCAAAGGCATTACGTATGAACAAGACATGCAATTGGGTAAAGACCTTCATTTGCAAAATGTAAATTTTATTGATCCGGTGCCATACGAGGAACTGGCCAATCTGATGGCGCGCGCCGATGTTTGCCTGGGAATTTTTGGCGACAATGAAAGAATGCTGCGGGTTACCACAAATAAAGTCATTGAATCGATTGCGATGGCAAAACCGTTGATCACGGGAAGAAATGAACCGGTGCAGGAATTGCTTACACATGGCGAAAGCGCATATCTGGTGGAGCGCGCCAATCCCCGGGCGCTGGCCGACGCGATTCTGGAACTGAAACAGGATGACCGCTTGCGGAATAAACTTGCACAGGGAGGATACCAGGTTTTTAAAGAAAACTGTACGCTTGAAAAGTTGGGACAAGGTTTTGCAGAAATTATAAGGGAAATGGGAAAAAATGGACATTGATTTTCAAAAACTGAGCGGCAAAAAAGTGCTCATTACCGGCGGGTTGGGATTCATCGGCAGCAACCTCGCACATCGTCTGGTTAGAGAAGGCGCCGAGGTTGAGATTTACGACGCTTGTCTCGAGCCTTATGGCTGGAATTACGCCAACATTGAGGAAATAAAAAAGGATGTGCAGGTTACGGTAGCTGATATACGCGACGCTGCGACTTTGAAAAAACACCTGGCAGGAAAAGACATCGTTTTCCACTTGGCGGCGCAGGTGGGCCGCGAAGTTTCCATGGAACACCCCGATCTTGACACCGACATAAATTGTAACGGCACTATTAACCTTTGCCGGGCATGCGCCGAAATGGATAACGGCGTTAAAGTCGTCTATGCCGGAAGCCGCGGAGAAATCGGTGAGCCGGTCTATCTGCCGGTGGATGAAGCGCATCCGACCAATCCGACCGATGTGTACGGCATCAACAAACTGGCCGCAGAAAAATACCTGATGCTTTACGGCAAAATCTATGGATTTCCCGCCGTGACCCTGCGTCTCAACAATGTTTATGGCCCCCGCTGCCAGATGCACCATGGATTCTATGGCATTTTGAACTGGTTTATCACCAACGCCACGCAGGAAAAAGCCATTACTGTT
>JAACEJ010000347.1 GCA_011682565.1 Actinomycetota bacterium
TGGGTCCGCAGGATATGAAACGCATGGTGCCCATCGTCATTCTGGTGATTATTCTGGTGCTCTACCTCGTACTGCGAAACATTAAAAGTACATTTTTTACTCTGCTTGTCGTGCTTTTCAGTACTATCTGGGCTTTTGGCTTGATGGCAGCGTTACGCATTCCCGTGTATGCCGTATCCACCATGATTCCGGTCATGCTGATTGCCATCGGCGTGGCGGACGGCATTCATCTTTACACCCACCTTTACATGTTTCTGAAACAAAATCCGCATTCCGACAAAAAAGAAGCGGTTGCAGATATGATACAGGGAATGTGGCGCCCGGTGATGATGACATCGGTTACCACTGCCGTGGGCTTTATTTCACTGCTTACGTCACAGGTGTACCCCATAAAATATTTTGGTATATTTACCGCCTTTGGCGTTATAGTGGCGATGGTCTTTTCGCTGGTGCTCATTCCTGCCGGTATTTTAGCTTTCGGTTTGCCGCACGCCAAAAAGAAAATAAAGCAGGAAAAAGAAGAAAAGACGGATCACTTTGCCTATAAATTCGCGCAGATTGTCATTCGTCGCAAAAATTTTGTTTATGTAACAACCGTTGTTGTTATTCTTATATCTGTTTTCGGTCTCAGCAAAGTGTGGATCAATTCCAGTTTTCTGGAAAAATTTGAGAAGGATAGCGATATCGTGCTAACGGATACATTCATCAATAAACACTTTGGTGGAACCAGCACCTTAAACGTTATTCTGCAAGGCAGGCAGGAGAACATTTTCAAAAATCCCGCTGTTTTAAAATTAACGGACAAAATGCAGCACGACGTGGAAAGTTCTCTACCGGTTGTCGGTAATTCGTTTTCGCTGGTGGATTATTTAAAACGCATGAACAAAGTGATGCATGCGGACAGTGCAAAATACGATCGTATTCCCGGTTCCAGCGACCTGATTGCACAGTATCTGTTATTGTATGAAATGTCAGGGGACCCGGAAAATTTATGGCAGGTGGTTACGGAAAACTACCAAAAGGCAAATGTCACTTTTCAACTCAAAAGCGATAATTCAAAGGCGTTGAAAAGTGCGATTGCCATAGTTGAAAAATACAAAAGCGATTTCAACAGGTTCGGCGTTGACTTGAACTATGCGGGCTCGGGATATAAAGCGCTTGTCTTTACGAATTTAATTCTGCAAGGTCAGATTACCAGCATCATCATATCGCTTATTCTGGTCACTCTGCTATTGGCATTGATGTTTAAAAATTTCAAGGTGGGTCTGATTGGTACACTGCCGATAATCATCACCGCACTCATCGGTTTTGGCGTGATGGGTTTGCTGAATATTCCGCTCAGCACTACGACTGCGTTGATCTCAAGCATTGCCATTGGCATCGGCATCGACTACGCCGTGCATTTCATTGAACGCTATAAAATATATGCTGCTCAGACCGGCGACAAGCTCAAAACCATTCAACTAACTATGCATCATTCCGGCAGGGCCATTATTTTTAACGCCATTGTCGTCATTGCCGGTTTTATGGTACTATTGTTCTCTGTTTTCCCGCCAAACCGGATTTTAGGCGCGCTGGTTTCATTAAATATGTTCACCAGTTTTCTGGGAACGGTAACCATTATGTTTGTGGTGCTGTATGCTTCAAACATCTACTTTAAAAAAGAAAATTAAGGAGGTCCGAAATGACGAGTAAAAGAATTCAATTCGTATTTTTAGCAATTATGCTAACCATCCCCCTGTCGGCATTCTCGCAGGACAAATTAACCGGTTACCAGGTTATCGAAAACGTTTACAATCGTCCCACCGGTACTGAAATGAAAGCCAACTTAACCATGACGTTAATTAATTCCAGAGGTGATGAACGCGTACGCGAAATCAAACAATACACCAAAGACTTTGGCAAGGTTGAGAAAAAAATCATGTTCTTTATCAAACCAGCCGATGTGCGCAATACGTCGTTCATGAACTGGAGCTACGACGATCCCAATAAAGATGATGACCAGTGGATTTACCTGCCTGCGCTGAAAAAAGTGAAACGTATTTCCAGCGACAGCAAAAACGACAATTTCATGGGTTCAGATTTTACTTATGATGATCTGGGCGATCGTAAGCCTCAGGATGACACACATAAAATCCTTCGTGAGGAAGAGTTGAACGGCGAACCGTGCTATGTTATCGAGAGCATTCCCAAAGACAAAGATTACATGTATTCCCGCACGGTCACCTGGATTGTGAAAGACAAGTGGGTGGGTTTGAAGAAAGAATTTTACGACGAGGACGGCGAATACCTGAAAACGCTAAAGATCATCGAATACAAAAAGATAAAAGGATTCTGGATTATCATCAAAACAGAGATGCACAACGTCCAGAAGAACCATACTACGAAAATGGACCTGAGTAACATTGTTATTGACGGCGGCATTAAGAACAGCATGTTCACGGAACGAATGATGAGGAGAGGCTTGAAATGAGGCTAACCCCTTTAAAACGAATTGTGCTTTCCCTGATACTTGCATTTTTCGTCAGTGGTGTGCAGGCACAGCCAAACAGCCTGACCGGTTATGCCAGAAACTATATCGGTGTGCTTTTGCAGGGAGATCATGAATACTCGATCATCCAGAATACGTTAAACCTGAACGTCGAGCAGAGCAAAGATAAAGTGGCTTTCAAGGTCAATCCCTACATCTACCAATATCCGAACGAGAATATGGAGATCGGTCTGCGGGAAGCCTATCTGGATATGTATTTCAACTCGGTGGATCTGCGCATTGGCAAACAGCAGATTATCTGGGGCAAGGCGGACGGCGTCTTTATTACCGACATTGTCTCACCCAAAGATTTGAGCGAATTTTTGTTGCGAGACTTTGACGAAATTCGCATGGGTGTGACCGGCGTAAAAGCGAACTATTATATTGGCGACAATACCTTCGAGATCGTCTGGCTACCGGAATTTACACCAACCATCATGCCGCCGGAAGGTTCGATATGGCGTCCTAAATATTCCTTTCCGATGCAGCCGGTGTTCGATCATTCCCGTGAAAAGGTAACGCCTTCGCTGGAAAACAGCGAGTTCTTTGCCAAATATTCGGTGTTAACATCGCGGGTGGATTTCGAACTGATGGCCGGCTACGCCTTTAATGATGATCCCACCATGCATGTGGTAAAAACCATGAATCCGGCCACGCATCGGTTAACCGGATTGACCGTGTACCCGGAACATCATCGACTCACCATCGGCGGCGGAAGTTTCAGCACCACGCTGGGACCATTTGTCGTACGCGGCGAAGGAGCCTATTACAACGGCAAATATTTCAACTCTACGGATCCAAAATTACCGGAAAGCGTTGTGGAAAAAAACTATCTGCATTACCTGGTCGGCCTGGACTATACGCTCTGGGATATTCACCTCAGTAGTCAGTTCATCCAGCAGGCCATTCTGGATTACGATCCAATGATCGAAAAAGACGAATACGACAACATGGGTACCTTTCTGGCGTCGCGCAATTTCCTGAATGAAACACTAAACCTCCAGCTTTTCGTCTACTATGGTTTTAACAACAACGATGCCCTGGTTCGGCCAAAAGTTACTTATGATCTGGCAGACGGCTTTGAACTGCTGTTGGGCGCCAATATTTTCACCGGTTCAGCAGGCTGGTTCGGGCAATACGATAATAACGATATGGTTTACACCAAAATAAAGTACAGCTTTTAAATTGAGACCGTTTCATTTGGAAAAAGGTTTTTCCACTAATTATGCAGGCACATGCTAAGCTTTTGAAACGCTGATCAGACAAACATAAAGGAAATAAAAAATGTCAGATTCTCCGAATGGAATTCTACCGGATAAAATGGAAAAATTGTTTGTCCGAAGAATGCAGTTTATAACGAACCTTCTTATCAAAACAGGTATCACCCCTAATGTCATCACCCTGCTCAGTCTTTTTATGGGATTATTAGCCGGAATTTTTCTGGCATTGCACCAACTGGTTCCGGGACTTGTTTCTTTGATCCTGATGGGAATTTTTGACATTTTGGACGGACAACTTGCAACATCCGCCAATCTCACCAGCCAATTCGGGGCTGTGCTGGATTCTACCGTAGACCGTTACAGTGAAGCATTTGTATATATGGGCATGGGAATCTATTTCTACAGACTGGGGCAGCCCTGGTGGATTCTCATTGTCAGCCTGATTCTCATCGGATCTTTTTCCACAAGCTATGTAAGGGCAAAGGCAGAAAGTATTAACCATACATGTCCAACAGGAGTAATGCAGCGTTCCGAACGTATTGTTGCCCTGGTTGTCGGTATTCTCCTTCCAGGACTGGTGTTAAAGACGTTGCTCCTTTTTATGGCTATTCTGACTAATTACACAACACTGCAGCGGGTCATTTTTATCAGGAAGGCCATAAAAAATGCAGCATGTAGTTCCATAGACGCATAAGCGAAAACAAGCCGGACAAAATGAACATAAACATCTTGAAAATACCCCAAGTCGATAACATTAAAAGCAAAATCACATTTGCCTTTAAAACAATCATCATCCTGATGATGATAAGCATTGGGGGAAAATGGGTGTTTGCGGATGCCTGTCCTTATGAGCCAAAAAGTCAAAACATCCAGGACGATCAACCTCTCAAAATCGGCTTGGCACTGAGCGGCGGCGGTGCCCGCGGCATTGCCCACATCGGCGTCATCATTGCGCTGGAAGAAAACAACATTCCCATCGATATGATCGCCGGAACAAGCATGGGCAGCATTGTCGGCGGACTTTATGCGGCAGGGTATTCGGGGACGGAAATGCAAAAATTAGTCAATGAAATCGATTGGATCGGTCTTTTCAACCAAAGCCCCGATCCGAAACTGGTTCTGGTCAGCAAACGCTACGGCATGATGGAACCGATCATC
>JAACEJ010000348.1 GCA_011682565.1 Actinomycetota bacterium
GGCCCCTTCTTCGGCCTTCATCTCTTGCGATTTTTCTTTTTCGGAGCACGCCCAAAATAGTGCCGCAATAATCAAAAGCAAAAGACCGGGCATTTTCATCCCCGGTCTCCATTTCATTTGAGAATTGATCATGTACCTAATTCCCATGAAGATAAATATTCTTTTTGTTCTTCAGTCAATTCGTCGATTTCGATGCCCATGCTTTTCAATTTCAGACGAGAGACCCAATCTTCAATTGTGTTGGGAACATTGTGAACTTTGACGTCCAGCTTTCCGGCGCTCTGTACAGCCCATTCCGTAGCCAGGGCCTGGGTTGCAAAACTCATGTCCATTACGGATGCCGGGTGCCCTTCAGCAGCAGCCAGATTAATCAGACGACCCTCAGCGAGGAGATAAACGCGGTTACCGTTTTTCAGCACATATTCATCGACAAAGTTTCGAACATTGCGCGGCCCTTCTTTAGAGACTTTTTTCAGTCCTTCAATATCAATTTCCACGTTAAAATGGCCTGAATTCGCAATGATAGCGCCGTCCTTCATCTTGTCCATGTGTTCCGCACGAATGACATGAATATCTCCCGTAAGCGTGCAGAAAAGATCGCCGATGGGTGCTGCCTGTTCCATCTTCATCACACGAAATCCGTCCATGGCTGCTTCCAGGGCGCGGATCGGATCGACTTCAACGACGATAACGTTGGATCCCATTCCGCGGCAGCGATTAGCAAAACCACGTCCGCACCAGCCGTAACCACCGACAACAACGTTTTTCCCGGCGAGCAAAATATCCGTAGCTCGAATGATTCCGTCTACCGTGGACTGCCCTGTGCCGTAGCGATTGTCAAAAAGATTCTTTGTCGTCGCATCATTGACGGCAATCACGGGAAACTTTAGAGCTCCGTCTTTTTCCATTGCCCGCAGACGAATAACTCCGGTTGTTGTTTCTTCCATGCTGCCGATGATGTTCTTTGCAATTTCAGGATAATCCGACTGAATATTGGAAACAAGATCCGCACCATCATCCATTGTTACGACAGGTCCATGCTCGATAGCGGCACGAAGGTGATCGTAATATGTTTTGTTATCTTCACCGGTAATGGCAAAAACGGAAATTCCAAAATCTTTAACCAGGGATGCAGCCACGTCATCCTGGGTGGAAAGAGGATTCGAGGCGCATAAAACCAAATCAGCACCACCGGCTTTTAAGGCTCTCACTAAATTGGCTGTCTCTGCCGTTACATGTAAACAGGCGGACATTTTCTTGCCGGCCAGAGGCTTTTCTTTCGCAAATCGCTCTTTGACCTGGCGCAAAACCGGCATATCTCCTTCGGCCCAATCAATTCTCTTTTTACCGCCAGGGGCAAGATCAATGTTTTTTATATCGTATTTCACATCTCCTCCAATAACATAAAGTTCGTTTATTTTATAATCCTTTTTGCAATTCTTTTACTTTATCACGACGTTCCCAAGGGAAATCCTGATCTTCGCGTCCAAAATGGCCATAAGATGCGGTTGGCAAATAGATCGGTCTACGAAGATCGAGCATCTCTATAATACCATGAGGAGTCAAATCAAAGTTCTTCCGAACCAGTTTCACAATTTCGCCATCAGACAATTGCCCGGTTCCTTGCGTTTCGCAATTAATGGAAACGGGTTCTGCAACGCCAATGGCATAAGCGAGCTGAATTTCACACCTTTTGGCCAGCCCGGCAGCAACAATGTTCTTGGCAATATATCTTGCCGCATAGGTTGCAGAACGATCTACTTTCGTCGGATCCTTGCCCGAGAAAGCACCGCCGCCGTGGCGAGCATAACCGCCATACGTATCGACAATAATTTTTCGGCCGGTCAACCCGGCATCACCCTGGGGACCGCCGATGACAAAACGTCCGGTAGGATTGACATGAAAAATCGGGCCATTGGCAGGAATCAACTCTCCGGGAAGAACCGGCATGATCACTTTTTCGATGACATCTTTTCTAATTTGTTTTATGGTAACATCCGGTTCATGCTGCGTGGACACGACAACCGTATTGATTTCTGCCGGTACTCCATCAATATATTTAATGGTAACCTGAGATTTCCCATCGGGACGAAGATAGGGAATGGTTCCTTTTTTTCGGGCTTGTGCAAGTTTCAGTGTTATTTTATGCGCCAGCATAATGGGCAGAGGCATAAGCTCCGGCGTTTCATCAATTGCAAATCCAAACATCATTCCCTGGTCGCCTGCACCGTCACGGTTTACGCCCATGGCAATGTCGCCGGATTGTTGATCAATTGTTGTAATAACAGCGCAGGTTGAATAATCAAATCCATACCGTGCGTCGATATAACCGATTTTTCTAATTGTTTCGCGGGCGACGGTAGGAATGTCGACATACGTAGATGTCGTAATTTCACCGCCAACAAGGGTAAGGCCAGTGGTAACGAATGTTTCACAGGCAACGCGGCCCTGAGGGTCGTCTTTGAAAACAGCATCAAGAACAGCATCCGATATCTGATCCGCAACTTTATCCGGGTGCCCCTCTGTTACCGATTCTGAGGTGAAAAGCAATTCCGCCATAAAAAATATCTCCAATTAATAAATGTTCAGTTTAATTACATTCATGCTTTCGGTTATGCAGAACATTGATTTGCACGAAAATATTCTATAAATAATTTATTTCTTAAAATCGAATATCTCTGAATTTTTTGGAAAAGACACTGCGGAGATATTTGTCAACATCTCTTGTTGTTGTGAAGTTCAGAGCTTTTTGTGCCAGATTTTCGCACTCGGAATAATCAACGCGTCTGATAATTGCTTTGATCATAAGCAGCGAAACGAGGCTGACACTGAATTCATCCAGGCTCATGCCGATGAGAAGCATGGTGCTCAATGGATCGCTGGCCATTTCCCCGCACATTCCTACCCAAACACCTTTTTGATGGCCTTTGTGGATTATTTCGCGGATCATTCTCAAGATGGCGGGATTGAAAGGGTTGTAGAGATAGGCTACGTGTTCGTTTCCCCTGTCAACAGCGAGTGAATACTGGATCAAGTCATTTGTCCCAATGCTCAAAAAATCACATTCTTCGGCAATCAAGTCCGCTATGACGGCGGAGGAAGGCACCTCGATCATCGCCCCTACAGGTATTTCTTTTGAAAAGGATACTCCCTCCTGCTTTAATTCATCCTTTGTCTCTTTGAGCAAATTCTGGCAATAGCGTATTTCCGATACGCAGGAGATCATTGGAAAAAGAATTCGAACCCGGCCAAAAGCACTGGCGCGAACAATGGCTCGTAATTGGGTCTTAAAGATATCCTGGTTTTGATTCCTGAAAAGTCGAATGGCGCGCATACCGAGAAAGGGGTTTTCTTCCGGTGGCATTTCAATCGATCGCGGTAATTTATCACCACCCAAATCTGCTGTCCGAAAAATGATGGGTTTCCCTTTTAAAGCTTTGACAGCACGCGCATATTCATTAAACAACTCATTTTCGTCCGGCAATTTCTGACGCGCAAGATAATGGTATTCCGTTCTGTATAGTCCAACTCCATCACCACCCATTTCCGATACATTTGCAGCTTCACGCTCAAATTCGATATTTGCCGACAGTTCAATATCTTTTCCGTCTTTTGTTCTGGCGGGTAAATTTTTTATCTTGTCGAGTTTTTTTTCAAAAGTGTGAAAAAGATCGAGCCGTTGCTGGTATCTTTTGGTTGTCTCAGGTGTGGGATGAACGACCAGAGTCCCTTCGTTCCCATCAAGAATAATCCAGTCCCCCGTTTGAATAGACTGGCAGGCCTGCAAAAGGCCGACCACAGATGGGACTTTCATCGATCTGGCCATGATCGCCACGTGACTTGTGCTGCCGCCAAAATCCGTGGCAAACCCCAGAACTTTGTCTCGGTTCAGATTAACCGTATCGGATGGCGTGAGTTCTCTTGCAACAATGATGGCGGGTTCCTGAATTTTGAGTAAATAAATCAAGTTCCCCTGGATATTGTGGATAACTCGTCGTTTCACATCCCGCAGATCTATTGCCCGGGACTTGAAATGCTCGTCCTGAAAATTGGCGATAGAAGTTTCAAATTTTTCCATGATTTCGAAAAAGGCCAAATCCGCATTAATTTTTTCGGTTTGGATGCGCCGCACCGTTTCATCAATAATGAGGTCATCTTCGAGCATAAGTTGGTGTGCTTGAAAAATTTGTGCGCTTTCTTCGCCCAGAGAGTTCGCCGCTTTTTCCCGTAACTTTTGAATGTCCTGCTTGGCTTTTGCCACTGCTGCGCGAAACTTTTCGACCTCTTCCAGAATTTCCGATTCCTGCAAAGCACGCGGCGCTACCTTGACCACATCACCACTGAGAAGAAACACCTTTCCCATGATGATGCCCGGTGAAGCAGGCACGCCGGCTAAGATTTGTTCGGATTTTTGTTTTTTTGTGATTGCCATTTTTAAGTCCGGAAAAACTGTTTTAGGACAGTTTACCTTTCATCGAATGTTCGCACGTCGATTAAATCATTTATCGCCGCCAGAGCCTCTGCTTCATCTTCGCCTTCAACGCGGATTTCGACTTCGCTGTTTTGTCCGGCTTCGAGCATAAGGACTCCCATTATACTTTTGGCGTTTACTTCCTTGCCATTTTTAGATATGTATACTTGCGATTTAAACTTTGAAGCGGTTTTTACCAGTTGCCCTGCAGGGCGGGCATGTATTCCATATTCGTTTCTAATTGTGAATTTTTTTTTCATCATATCCAGACACCGAATGTTATACTATTAATTCAAAAATGATCGTTACAACAGAGACAAGCACAAGAATCAGGCTAATGGGTATTTTATTTTTAAGCAAAATATAAGTAAGCAGCATCGACAGAACAAATGGAAATAGATTTAACAGATCGCCGCCTATTTTCCACTTTGC
>JAACEJ010000349.1 GCA_011682565.1 Actinomycetota bacterium
ATTCCTATAAACAATCATATCCTGCCCGGCGGCCGCTTTGTTTTCTTTAATTCCTCATCAAATTTATTCCCCATCTCGCTCAGCCTTTTTACAATATCAGGATGCTCGGCGGAAACATCATGCTGCTCGCCAATGTCCTTGTCCAGATTGTATAAAACCAAATCCGTATGGGCTTGTTCATATTTAACCGGCATACCACCGGTTCCACCGGGACGACCGTTGAGCGTTCGATAATTATGTGGGAAATGCATTTTCCATTTACCGCGGATCACTGCCTGGAGATCATTGTTCCAGTAAAAATAAAGTGCATCGTGCGGAGATTTTGCGCCTTCCTTTCCGCTCATTAGGGGCCAAATGTCGAGGCCGTCAATTTTATGATCGGGGAGCCTGGCGCCAATGAGACGGGCAATTGTCGGAAAAATATCTATGGTCATCACCGGTTCTTTACAAACTGCATTCGCGGGAATCTTTCCCGGCCAACGCATAATGCACGGCTCACGTTGGCCGCCGTCCCAGGTCGTTCCCTTTCCTTCACGCAGCGGCTTTGCGCTGCCGGCATGATCCCCGTAACTCAACCATGGGCCGTTATCCGATGTAAAAACGATGAGCGTATTATCATCCAACCCGTTGCGCTGAACGGCTTCCATGATTTGACCAACAGACCAGTCGATTTCCATAATGACATCGCCGTAGAGTCCCCTTTTCGATTTGCCTTTGAATTTATCCGAAACCCCCAGAGGCACGTGCGGCATGTTATGAGCAACGTAAAGAAAGAAGGGATGGTTTTTGTTTTTTTCGATAAATTGAACGGCATGTTCAGTGTACCATGTCGTCAGCTTGTCTGGTTCCGGATTGTAGGCAATTATTTTCTCATTTTCGATCAGAGGTAAATCGGGATAGTTTTCCGGATATTCAGGATGATGGGGCCACATGTCATGAGAATAAGGAAGCCCAAAAAATTCGTCAAATCCGTGTCGTGTAGGCAGGAATTTCTTCTGATACCCCAAATGCCATTTGCCAAAAATCGCTGTGGCATAGTTCTTTTGCTTCACTAATTGCGCCAATGTCATTTCATCATCACTGATACCGATCTTACTCCTCGGCCCAAGAGCACCGGTGATGCCGATCCTGTTGCAATAACATCCTGTTAAAAGGGATGCTCGCGAAGCGCTGCATACCGGCTGGGCAACATGAAAATTGGTGAATCGCATACCTTCTTTGGCCATGCGATCCAGATTGGGTGTTTTAAAACCCACCGCGCCAAAAGTCCCAACATCGGCATAGCCCTGATCGTCCGTGAAAACAATGATGATATTGGGCAGTTGAGCAGACCTGGAACATCCCCAAATTGGCAGTGCCGAACCTGCTGCTCCAATACCTAAAAGTTTTAAAAATTGTCTTCGATTAAAATTTTTTGAGGCCATGCTTTGCTCCTTTCATGTTGGAATTGCTTCATGTCATGGCAAACTTTAAACTTAAGATCGTTAATTTATTCATAAATATAAAAATAATTGTATCCATAGTCAAGGTATTGCCTGTATACTATATTGATTTTTGCTCAAAGATAGCCGACCTTGAGATTGATTTTGGTCCGGGCTGTTAACGCCATCCAGGCAGTAAAGCATCATGAACTTTTTTTCACCAGATCAGAGCTTTTTGTAAAACTTTGAGGGGCAACATGACAGTTGATTTTAAGCAGCAGAGCAATGAAGACACGAAGGGCAAAAATATTGAAAATGGAATTCCGCTTAAAACTGCACTGCATACAAAAACCATCATCGCCATTGCCGGAGGAAAAGGCGGCGTTGGCAAAACACTTGTCACAGCAGGTATGGGCGTTGCCCTGGCTGAAATGGACAAAAAGACCGTTGCTGTTGACGTTGATTTTAGCGGCGCAAATTTGCATCAGGCCCTCGGCATTATTTCACCACCTCTTACCCTCGCCGATTTTATTTTTAAGCGTCAAAAAGATATTAACAAACTTGCCATTGAAACTTCAATTCCAAATCTTCATCTTATTGCCGGAAATGCAGGAACGCCTGGAATCGGAAATTTAAAATACTGGGTAAAGCAAAAAGTTTTCCGTCACCTGCGAAACATTGATGCAGATGTTATTTTGCTTGACATTGGAGCCGGTAATGCATTCAATCAACTGGATTATTTTAATTTTGCCGACCATGGAATTATTATTATTACACCCGAACCAATGGCAATACAGGATGGCTATAATTTTATAAAAGTGAGCCTGTTTCGTAAAATCTACCGTATCTTTTCTCATCATTCAGAACTAAAAAATACGATCAAAACTTATTTCTCCCGGGTGGACGAGCATACGCCGACGCTGAAAGATTTTCGCAAAACAGTCGAGAAAGCAGGAAATATTGCCGTTCAAAAATTTGACCGCCTGTTGGAAACTTTTCGCCCAAACTTGATTGTAAATATGCTCGAAGATCAGGGGGACTATAAGGAGAGTCTTGCCATACAAATTGCAGTGCGTGATATTCTCAATATCGATTTTGGCCAAATTCATTTTATCCGCTACGATGATAAAATACGTCGGGCTGCGAAAATGATGCGTCCCGACTTGCTTATGTCGATGGATATCGATGCTGCTGCCGATATCCGCCGGTCTGCAAAAGGTCTGGTTTTTGGAAAAATGGAATCCATTCCCGATGCCCCTGCTCCTCTGAAGGCCGAAAAAGAAAGTATCGATTCAGGACAATTGGATAGAGTCATTTGTTCCATGCGATGTTCATTGTGGGGAAATTGCAGTGCACAAAATGGTGGACTTGCCTGCCGCATTCCTGTCGTTGGATATATGAATCAAAAATAGTCTTTATTTTCCTTCATTTTTCGTATTACAATTCTGGTAAATTTTTCGTGGTATGTGATTCTGCTCATGCAATTCCCGCGGCAATCATCACACAACTCTATTAAAATCAATATAATCTATATTGAATATTATTTTTTGCCGGCTTTGGCCCATCCTTTGCTAAATAAGGGTCAGAAGCGTTTTAGTAGAGCATGATTGACGATCACACTTTGAACAGCATCTTTGATTTACAAAGAGGAACAAAATGCACGAGCAATTTTTAACTCAACAAGGTAATATGCAGCCAGGCATACGAAAAAAAATGTTGGAAAACAAACCTCGAATCATTGCAGTCGGCGGTGGAAAAGGTGGTGTCGGAAAATCGGTTGTTGCTTCAATGCTAGGCATTTGTCTTGCAAGCATGAATAAAAAAACAGTACTCCTCGATGCCGAT
Source organism: Actinomycetota bacterium (assembly GCA_011682565.1). Taxonomy (GTDB): domain Bacteria; phylum Zhuqueibacterota; class Zhuqueibacteria; order Residuimicrobiales; family Krinioviventaceae; genus Hydrothermomicrobium. The sequence goes on from JAACEJ010000349.1 coordinate 3,267, forward strand.
TTCTCCGGGGCAAATTTACACGGTTATTTGGGAACAATTAACCTGAATAAGACGCTTCATCAATATTTCCAACGAAAGACGTATGACCTGAATGAGATAGTGCAACCAACGTTTTTCCGCAACCTGTTTCTTGTTGCGGGCACACCCGGGCTGCCTGGTGCAGCCCACTTTAAATATTGGGAAAAAGAAAAGCTGTTACGCAACATTCACAAGATTCATGCAGATTATGTCATTCTCGACCTCGGCGCCGGCAATGATTATAATACGGCAGATTTGTTTCTCGATGCCGACGACGGAATTATCGTTGCAAATAATGATACATTATCTATCCATGACGCTTACGGATTTATACGAGTGGCGCTCTTGAGAAAGTTGCAACGAACATTTCGCAACTGGCCGGAAATTATGGACCTGCTGGAACAAGTCGGGCATATAGGAAACGGTTCTGTGGTGCAGCCGATGAAAGATATTCTTCGTCAAATGAGCCGATTTCCAAATACTCTTAAGCTATTGATCGGGAAACAAATTGACGCTTTTCGGCCAAAGGTCGTCCTGAATGCGGTTGAGGAAACAGATTCCCGCCATGAAGTCCAGGCATTGCGTCTGGCAGCAAAAGATTTGCTCAATGTTCATTTGGATTATTGGGGACAAATTCGGTTTGATAAAAATATTCGAACAGCAATCAGAAATTTGCGACCGGATCTGTTTCTTTCCGCTGATGGCAATGCTTCGGAAGATATTGTGAGGATGGTCAACACCAATATCATTGCCCGGGAGCTAAAAGCAGAAAACTCGGAATCAAATGGCTGGGCAAAGCTCGACACATATTCACACATTCAAAACACTGAGCGCCATGTTTCTATTTGCAGTTTTCGCTGTATCGCCTGGAATTGTTGCGCCAAACGAAACGGCGGTGCACCCTGTACAGCCCTGTCACCAGTACCCATTCGCAAAGCAGCATCTTTTTGAGCAACTCTTCCGGAGAGCATTTTGAAAATATGTGCAACATTTTAGAAAAGCAGCTTTGGGCACCATGAACTTTCAACGCGTGAGACCCCGGTGTTATTCAACAATAGTGAGGCAACATGACTATTAACATCGGGGTTTCCCATTTTTTTCAGCAAAAGGACTAGAGAGAAATAATGACTGAACTCCCCTTGTTCTTCTTACTTTTCACATTCAGTTCCCCGCCATGGTCGGTAATAATTCTTTTGACAATAAAAAGTCCCAACCCCGATCCTTTTTCTTTTGTCGTAAAATAAGGTCGAAATGCTTTTGCAAGGGTTTCATCATCCATGCCGCAGCCATGGTCGATAATTTCGATCCGAACTTGCGGTTTTTCTTTTCCTGTATTAACGAGATTTACGTCGACTCTGTCCCCCGGACCGGATGCTTCCATTGCATTTTTAAGCAAATTATGCATCACCCGGCGAAACTGTTCTTTATCCAACTGAATGAGAGGAACGTCGTCATCCAGATTTAAATTGATCGTAACTTTATGAATTTCGCCTTCAAAAAGCCTGGCAGAACTGACGATAATTTCGCGTATATTTTCAGGCTTTAGTTCCAGATGTGGCATCCTGGCAAAATCGGAGAACTCTGTAGCTATTCTGCGCATG
>JAACEJ010000350.1 GCA_011682565.1 Actinomycetota bacterium
AACAAAGTCCCGAGTGGTATTTATTTTTTGCAGGCAAGATTTGGTAATTTTTTTAAAACAATCAAGCTTGTTTTAGTGAGATAGCAGGAAAAACCAATACTAATAATTGGAGGATACCATGAAAGTTAAATATTTTTCATTATTGACAGGGGTCTGCACTTGGTTAATTATTACAATTTCAGGCTTTAGTCAGGATGAGTTCCGAGTCGGTAGCTGGTGCATGAGGGGAAATTCAGACATTAACAATATAATAATTCGCGATCCAACAACTAATGATTGGGTATTGCAAGATGCAGAGAAAACCATGCTCGAAAACTTGCGGTTAAATTATATGATCGCCTGCACCGGTGGAGACGTATATACGACACATTTAGAAGAAGCTATGAACAATTATGGCATCGAAAGAAATGGTAACTTTCAGACAACGTTAGCTGTGTCACCAGCCAATACACAATCAGCTACTCCATATCAAGTATGGAGGGCTATAGATTTAACAGGAGGACCGGATAACCCAACATGGAGAGCTTATGTTGATAGCGGTTTTGCTAGTATGAACAGGCTTTATAGTAATAAAACAGGGGTGCACAGTTTTCTGGCTGGTGCCGAACATCAGCTCAACAATCCAGAAAGATATCCTTGGTTACAGTACATTTGTAACTCCATTCATGCAAAGGCGCCAGGTGTGCCCAATCTGGTTCAGGCGGGTTATCATACAGATCTTCACACGCTTTTTCAAGATGTACCAAATATCGATATTTTTAACTACCATTATTATCCTTTTACACCGCATGACCTTCCATATACAGGCTCACCTTTCCAGGATGCATTACAAACTCTTGTTGCTGCCGACTCGCAAGCTATAACTGAACTTGATCTTTTGCCAGAAGTGCCGCTGCATTTGATACCCCAAGCTCATGAGAGTGTAATAAATGACTATAGATACCCGACAAGTGCAGAAATTTTATGTGAGAATAACATAGCCTTAGCTTATGGAGCTAAAGCCTTGGTATATTATCTTTACAGTACCACAAATATAGAAAATGGCTTGTTAACAACAGCAAGAAATACTACAGCACAATATGACAACATCCGTTCGATCCATGATAATTATCAAAATGCAGGTAAAACAATAACGGAAATAGGCGCTGAATTTATGAATCTAACCTGGAGAGCAGGTTATTCAATTCATTTGCATACGAATGAGCCTATTGATAGTAATTACAACCTATATGATGTACAAACCCATAAACCAGGGGGAGCATTGGAAGGAGAAGATACGACTTTTGTTGAGTTGTGCATTTTACAAGATGCTGCGCCCTTAAATCATTATATGGTGATTAACCGTCGTTGTGATAACGATGGAGACCGTATTGTAAATGTATTTTTTCAATCTCAAGCAGGGCATAAATATCGTATAACCAATATGTTTAAAGATTCAACTACTGATTATTATGTCGGCAATGCTACAACTTTTTTTCATGCTGAAAGCTTGGGAAGAGGAGAGGCAGCACTCTTGCGCTTTGAAGATCTGGGCAACACTGAATTATCAGGCACGTTGGAATATTCAACAGTAATTGCTGGAAATATTACTGCTACTGGCAACATTACCGTCAGCCCAATGCTGACATTAACAGTACGTGAGGGTAAAAAGATTTATTTCGAAAATAATTATGCTTTGTGGGTGCAGGGCAATCTGTGCGCCCAAGGCACGCCTGGTCATCGAATCACTTTCACTTCTACTGCCGGAGACAACTCTCCAAGCGCCTGGAACTATATCCGAATTGTTAATGCTTCTAAAAATTCCACCCTGACATATTGTAATATTTATTCTGCCTCAACCGGCCTTGTCATGGAGAACGTCACCGGAGCGGTCACAATTGATAATTGTCGTATCAAGAATAATTCTATTGGCCTTCTTGCACAAAACTCTTCGGGTTCTGTTTCAATACAGAATTCAAATATTGAATATAATCAAACCGGCGTATGGCTAAACAACGTCAAACCGTCCATTAAATACACCGATATTAAACACAACAGCGGGAAAGGGTTGTATCTATACAATCAGTCCAATGTTAATTTCGGGTATGATAAGATTTACGATAATAGCGAAGGTATTTATGCTGATTATAATACAACGCCGTCCATTTATAGTTCTGCCGGTCATAATTGGATCTACGATAACAGCAATGATGGTGTTTCCGGCAGGAGTAATTCATACCCAAAACTGGGTTTCGATATTCTGGTCAAATATGGGTATAACCACATTTATTCCAACAGCGGATATGAGGTGGCCAATTACAACAGCGGCGGCAGTTACATTATGGCGGAACGAAATTATTGGAGCGCCAGTGAGACCAATCCCGTACCACCGCAAGATACCTATGGTCTGGTAGATTGGGACCCCGTGCTCCCTCCCGGACCTCCGGCAAAATCGAACAATAACTATCCGGCGTTGATAGCAGAAGTCAATGAAGATTATCAACAAGCTGCCGATGAATATTTAAAACAGATCGAACAGTCGCCCAAGTCTGACGATGCTGGTTTTGCTGTCAGCGGATTGGTGCGTTGTTATGAAAAAATAGGCAAGTCAGAAATAGTCGGCATTCTTGATAATTTAATTGCAAAATATGAAGGAACACCAACCGAGATTTCCGCTAAAGAATTGAGTTCGCCGTTTCTATTACAAGAAGGATCTTTAGACAAAGGGCTGGAACGGAGCAAAGAATTATTGGAACTCAACCAGGGAACGGAACGGGAAGCCATTTTTATGTATGAAAAAGCTTCTTTTCATTTGGCAAAATCAGAGAATAAGCCGGGATATGATTATGATCAAGTTGTACAGCTTTACCAGGAAATCGTAAAGCGATTTCCGAAAACAGAGCTGGCACACTGGGCTTCAATCTGGTTAAAAACACAAAATAATGGAAATCTCGGCAAGTTGGCTCAATATGACCTTGCTGAAAAAAACCAGATGCCTTCCGATTATAAACTTTTTGCGAATTACCCCAATCCTTTCAATCCGCAAACAACAGTCGAATACGCATTGCCAGATGAAAATCATGTGATCATTCAGATTTATAATGTCCTCGGGCAAAAAATCACCACCCTCCTGGATGCTGATATGCAAAAAGGTTATCACATTGTAAAATGGAATGGAAAAGACATGGCCGGGCAAAAAGTAGGTGCAGGTATTTATTTGTGCCGTATGCAAGCCGGTGATTTTGTCGAGACACAAAAAATGACGCTGCTGCCGTGAAACCGATGGAACAGTGTGTGCTTAGTGTGCGACGCACCTGTGAGGTGCGCCGCACATAACTATAATTTAAAGATTACCAAACCTTCCAAGTTTAGCAAACTTTTCATTTTCCCCGCGACATCTGCAACCCATAAAAATACGTCCCCAAAAACATTCCCAAAATGGTAAACAGAACGCCCAGTTTTCCTTCTCCCAGCATGGCGAGCGCTGTGCCCGGGCAGGCGCCGGCCAGCCCCCATCCCAGGCCGAACAACAGGGAGCCGGGAATTAGCGTTGTTTTGTAGGGCTTTTTTTGATAGTCAATCGGTTCCCGGCCAATCAATGTTTTCACTTTCAATATTTGCATTATTTTTATACCGACAAATCCGGTTGCTGCTGCGAACAGGATAACCCAAAATAACTGAAAATTCCGAAATAAAAAAAGCTTTGCATAAAAGTCGTATGTCGTTGCGCCGGCGCGGCTGAGAATAAATCCAATCGAAAAACTTGCAACAATGTGTCCTCCCGAAGTTGCAGCAGCAAGCAAGCCGCCCAGCGGAATACCGATGATGAACCACAGCAGCCAGTTATTCACTGCCTTGTAATCGCCGCTGTGAAAAAAGGGAATGTGCGAAACAAAACTGCACACATTGCCGAATCCGGTTGTAACACTCAAAAGTTTGCCGCTCAGCAACAATTGCACAAGCACGTAAACTCCCACTGCAATGCCCCCTATCCATCCGTCCCACACTGTCGGTTGCGTCATGTGTCGGGCATTTCTCTACTTGCCGGTTAAAAGTTAAAAACGTAAAAACACCTGTCATTGAGAGGAGTGAGGAACGAATGTCGAACAATCTCATAACTGCCTGTAAAGCAATAAATTGCTTTGCTTCGCTCCACTCTGTTCCGCTTGCAATGACATGATAAATAAATTATCGTTATAAACTAACTATGCCGGGTTGTCGTAGTTTAAGAGATAATTCTTGATTGTTATCATTTATATTTCTATAATATTATGAATATGAATCAAAATGAAGGAAACCCATGGTAAACCTTGAAAAAATGACTTTGAAATGCTTGCTGCGTAATAGTGTGGAAAATTTCCCTCACCGCCCGGCCTTGTCCCGGGTTGACGGCACGCCTATTACTTATGAGGAATTTGATCAGAAAGTTCAGGCGCTTTCCCAATTTATGCACAAGCAGGGAATTGTTGCCGGAGACAGGGTGGCAATCCTAAGCGAGAATAAGCCAAACTGGGGCGTTGCTTATTTTGCGATAACGACAATGGGCGCTGTTGCTGTACCCATTTTACCGGATTTTCATAGCAACGAAGTACACCACATCATTCGGCACGCGGACTGCAAAGGGCTTTTTGTCTCAGAGCGTTTATACGATAAAGTGGCTGAAGGCGAATTTGACGCGCTGCAAATGATCATTTTTATCGATGATTTTTCCCTTATTCCGCCACAAACGAAAAAAGAAAAACTGCGCGAAGTTGTTCGGGAAGGAAGCAAAGAATTCATTAAATTAAAAGAAACCGCTTTGAGAATGGCAGGCAGACTAAAGGCGGAAGTCCAGGAAGATGACCTGGCGTCCATTATTTACACGTCCGGCACGACCGGGCATTCCAAAGGAGTGATGCT
>JAACEJ010000351.1 GCA_011682565.1 Actinomycetota bacterium
ATTTTCATCTCGTGCAATTTTAAGACGCAAATTTCCGAGGATTGTGAGGGCTGCTTCGTTTTTATCGGCAACGAGTAAAAGCAAATCTCCGTTTTTTGCGTTAAAAGCGTTTGTAATCTTTTGTCGCAATTCTTTTGCGAAAAATTTATTTAAAGAGCTGTCCCAGTCATCGCCTTTAATTTTTATGGGAACAAGCCCCTGGGCACCCTGGTCTTTAGCCCAGGCGATGAGATCGTCGGTCTGCTTTCGGGAATATGTGCCGCAGCCGGGTGCACAAATACCGGCGACTATTTTACCCGATTTTACTGTTTTGGAAAAAACCATAAAATCGCAATCGCGAACGATTTCCGAAATATTTTCAATTTCCAAACCAAAGCGAAGGTCAGGCCTGTCCGTACCATATTTGCTCATTGCGACATCAAAAGGGATTCGCTTAATCGGTGTCTGAATTTCCAAATCAAGAATCTCTTTCATGACCTTTGTCATCAAACCTTCAACGACAGCAAAAATATCCTCTTCATCAATAAAAGACATTTCAACATCAATTTGTGTGAATTCCGGCTGGCGGTCTGCGCGCAAGTCTTCATCACGGAAACAGCGAACGATTTGGAAATAGCGATCAAATCCCGAGATCATTAATAATTGTTTATATGTTTGCGGAGACTGCGGCAGCGCAAAGAACCGTCCCTGCCACACGCGGCTGGGGACAAGATAATCCCTTGCACCTTCCGGCGTGCTTTTCATAAGAAACGGTGTTTCTATCTCTATAAAATTATTTCCGGAAAAATAATTCCGCACAAGCTGATAAGTTTTATGCCGAATAATAAAATTCTTTTGCATTTCCGACCTGCGTAAATCCAGGTATCGATATTTTAAACGTAAATCCTCAGACGCTGTATTGTCTCCACTAACCTGAATAGGCGGAGTTTTGGCGGCATTCAATACTTCAATACCAGAAGCGATCATCTCTATTTCGCCGGTGGCCAATTTGGAATTTACCATTCCCTCCGGTCTTTCATGGATTGTTCCTGAAAAGGCAACAACAAACTCGTTCCTTAATTTTTTCGCTTCTTCATAAGCAGCAGATGTAGGATCAATACGAATCTGGGTAATACCATAGCGATCGCGCAAATCGATAAAGATCAGACCGCCGTGATCCCGCCGGCGATCAACCCATCCCATTAATATCACATTTTGCAGACAATGACTCTGCCGTAATTCTCCACATGTGTGTGTTCGTTTCCATTTCATTTTTTCTCAATATCCTTTGATGAAAATTATAAAAAACCGTCAACCAATCTTTGATTGACGGCAAGTTAACATTATTAAAGATGAAAATCAATTTTAAAAATTGTGGATTTTAAAAAAGGCCGGATTAAAAACCGAATGTATAGACCTGCCGAAAAGTTGCATTCCCAAGAGACGGGTCGATGACTCCAAAATCATCCCATCTGCTTATACGCGACAGGATGCACCGCTCAACTCCTTGATTATTCAGACTACTGGAAATAATCTTCGCTTTGGTTACCGCTCCGTTGGGCAAAATAGTAAAGCGAACCACGACTTTTCCCTTTAAATCCGGATTTCGCCGCACTTCGCGTTCGTAGCAATATTGAATAGATGGGCTGTGCGCCTGGACAATGGAATTCACTTCATCAATATCCCTAGCGCCCGAACTGACCGCGCCCATATCGATTTCATTTCCATCGTCTGAAATTGGCGCCAGGTTGGAAACAATATAGCCTGACGTTCTTGTCATGTTTTGGGTTGTTGTAGTGCCCAAACCAGAAATTGCATCGCTGATGCCGCCACCTTTTGTCGTGCGACCGCCTCTTGCCGCAGTGCGTGTACCCGAACCACCGCTGCCTTTTCCTTTGACCCCGCCACCACGAGCACTGAGCTTGTTTATATTGTTAAAAACCTGGTTATAATCCTGAGATGCTGTTGTACCTGATCCGAGGATATCTCCAACACCCGAACTCTTGGCACTTGCAGAGGAAGAGGACAGGATGCCTAATATGCCCTGGTTTTCAACTTGTTGATCAATTTGCTGCCGCATCTGCTGGCGGGAAGAAACAGTGCCTTCACCTTCTCCACCGGAAGAGCCTCCGGGTGCTGCTCCGGCTTGGCCGGTTCCACCGCGTGGAGTTGAAGAAGCCGCCGGTTTACCGCTCGCCTGGCTTCGCCTTTGCGCCATCAGTTTTTGTCTTTGCTGAACTTTATTTATTTCCGCCTGTGAGACAACAGGTTCCTTTTCAACCAGCTTATTAGCGATCAATATATTCTCGCCATCACGATTTAAAACGATATTGGCATACTGATCCTGAATCATCTTTATTGTCGCCTGATGGACTTTTTGAGGCAGCGGATTTATAACAAAATAGCCGACAGTCCCAAAATGAAGGAGTGCAGAAATAAGCAATATCCAAAGAAACAATGGATCGATATCTTCAAAATACCGCTTGTGAAATTGTCTTGGCAGTGCAGTAGGCGTGGCAAATTCTCCTTTCATTTGTTAGAAACGAAAAGCACCAAAACTCGATTAACCTGATTTATGATATACGACCAAACGCATATTCGGATATTCGGATCGGCCGCAGGTAGCCATCACTTTCAAAATGGTTCGAAAGGGCAATTTTTTATCCCCCTGAATAGTCGCTTTGCCGGAAAATTTCACACCGTACAATTCTTCCATTCTTTTTGCTTCCTTTGCGTAACGATCCAGCACCTGACTCAGAGGGCCAATAATCATACCCTGCTGGGCCTCGACATCACTAATCTGAATGACAGGTTCATTATTAACCATAATCCATTCACGGGATACAATAACGTCAAGAGCAACTTGTGGTGAATTCTCTATGGTTGAAGAAGGCAAAGTTAAATTTTGAGAGGGTTGAATAAGTTGTCCTTCGGTTGAGTATGTTTTCAGTAAAAACACAAGGATAATTGTAAACATATCCATCATCGATGTCAGATTCAGTGAAACTTTGCTTGACATCGTTTCATGTGCTTTCCTTTTTGAAGGGACAAACGCCATAATTAATATCCTTTAATCAAAAGATCATACTTTCAGCTTGCCAGGCAACCAACCTAGATGACACCGGCACTGATACTCACTTGTGGAAACAATTCAAAGTAATTGGCATTAACTTTCACAGCGCGCGACGCGTCCATAGTACTGACAAGCGTTTGATAGTCTATGTCCGGCTCCGCCTGAATAATAATCCGTTTTGTATCCAGTGGGGTATCGATAATTTTTTTCTTTACGTCCAAAAGGATTTCGGACAGTTTGGCAAAATCGAAATCCCCATCAGGTAGTTTTTCAATTGTCGGGCCTTCGCTTTTTGTTGTTCGCAATACAGCTTGAGAACTGGAAACAAAAAAGCCGGCATCCGTAATGGTCACAGTCAAATCAAGACTGCGCTGCGCTTCCTTGGGAAGCATATTCCCGGAGGTTTGCCCCCCATGTGCCTGCGGCAGATTAAGTTCAATAACTCCCATTTTAATTGCCGTCGCTGTTGAAAGAAGAAGAGGAACCAGAACGACCATTAAATTCATCATCGGGAAAATATTTATTTCCAATGGTTCGATCGTTCGGCTGCTCCTTTTCGAAGGACGAAACGCCATAATTAACGATTCCCAGTTAGAAGGTTAATCAATTTTACCGTATGCTCATCGATCTCATCAATGATTTTGGTCGTCTTGTTGAGCAACAGAGTATAAAAGATAATGGCCGGGACGGCAATAATCAAACCGGTCAATGTTGTGTTCATTGCCGTTGAAATACCGGCAGCTAAAAGCCGTGCTTTTTCGGTGGGATCAATTCCCGGTGCGGAAACCGCTCGAAAGGCAAGGATCAGCCCGTAAATGGTACCCATCAAACCCAATAATGTGGAAATGTTGGCCAGCATAGCCAAAAAGTTGGTCCGTTCCTGCAGCTTGGGAATAACTTCCAGCATTCCCTCATCCACAGAGTTTTGAATCGTCCGGAAATCGACTTCCTCCTGCCCCGCAACTGCGCGCAAACCGCATGAAACAACTTTAGGTAAGGCACGATCCTTAGCCCGGCTACAAAGATCCAGTGCTTTATCATAATTGCCCGCAGTAACAAGCTTGCGAATTTCAGCCATAAATTTAGGAGCATTTACATCGCTTTTGATCAAAATATAAATGCCTCTCTCAATGGCAATCGCAACCGTAAATATTGCCGGGATGAGAAGCAACCACATGAATAAATAACCACTCGACTCCGGACTAAAATTTCTGAGGATTTCGGACATTACAACCTCCCAACGACTTTATTGACTGTTTAACGAATTTAAATTATTTACTTTCTTTTACTAACAATTTCTTGATTTTCTGAATCCGCTTGGCGTTCTCCAATTCCTCGCCATAATTAGAAAGAGCCTTTGGTTTTGTTTTCAGCTCCTTATCAAAGGAACGAGCACGAAACGGTACCTGTCCCACATCCGTCTCGGTCCGTTTTGGAATCAAAGTCACCGTTGGTTTTTCAATCACCGCTTCGATACGAATCGTTTGCAAAATATATTCCTTATAGACGGACTTTTTCGCTGCTGCTGTCGTATCTGTATTTGCTTTTGCCTGAACAACTGCCGAATCCGGCGTAGCTGTCGGCTTTTCCGCCTGGGCGGCAAGCGTTGCAAACGTTAACAAAACAATTATAAAGGAAAATATTTTCCACCAAACGGTCTTTGTCATTTTTACTCCAATTTGATTGATGCAAATTCGTAAAAAGTCGAAAAGCATGTCATCGCGAGGAGCGGAGCGAGAGTTTACCCCGAATTATCGGGGAAGCGATCTT
>JAACEJ010000352.1 GCA_011682565.1 Actinomycetota bacterium
TAAAAATTGTAATGGCGATCAGGTAATGGACATTATATTTCATTCCTCCGTAAATATGCTCCATCTTTAAAGGCGGAATCTGATGGATGAACGCCCCAAGACCTCCAACGGCTTTAATACTTAACGGCATAACCAGCAAGGTGATGGCCAGCAAAATAATAAACTGAACAACATCCGTAATGGTTACCGCCCATAGCCCGCCGAGCAGCGTATAAAGCATGATAACGGTACCGGAGATAATAATTACATATTCAATGGGAACGCCGACAGTTGAAGAAATTACCTTTGATACAGCCATAAGAATAATGCCGCGATTCAGGATACCACCGACAACCATGACATAACCGACGAGTTGCTGGGTGGTTACATTGTAGCGCGTTGAGGTGTACTCGATTGGTGAGATAACACGGGAACGTCGCCACTTTGCTGCGGTAATGCGATAACCGATGAAAAAAGCAAACGACCAGGTAAGAAAATAAATGACGCCGAAAAGTCCGGTATGGTAAACAAACCCGGATGCACCGGTAAATGTCCAGGCGGAAAAATTGCCCATGTACAGGGAGATACCACCAACCCACCAGGGAATCATGTTCCCGCCGGTAAAATACTCTTTAGCGCCTTTCATAAATTTACTGAAATAAAGGCCAATACCAAGAACGAGTACAGCATAAAATATCAAAACATAATAATCAACTGAGGCCAGAGTTCTCATTCATTTTCCCTATTAAAAAAATAAACCGATTATCTGCACATTTAAAGTAATTATTTTTTTTCCTAATTATTTTTGTCTTTCAATTTGAATCTGAATCCAAATGAAAAGAAAACGGCAATACAATTTTGGGCAAAACGATTTAAAAAAATCCACGCTATTTTATTTTTTCATGAAAGTTTTAATACAAATTATTTGCGGGAATGACATTCTCTTTTTCTCTTGACAAGATGCCCTGACCTTATTATCTTGCAAATCTCGTTTAAGAAATGAAAGGGTAAAACAATGACTCCGAAAAACAAGAAACATCTCGAACATGCAAAGGCAATTATTCCATGGGCTACGCAAACCAACGCAAAACGGCTTAATCCGGATTGGCAAGGTATGCCGCCCTTTATCAAACGCGCCAAGGGCTGCCGAATGTGGGACCTGGACGATCGTGAATATATTGATTATCGCTGTTCTTTAGGCCCAATCATTCTGGGCTACCAATATAAAGCAGTGGACGAAGCGGTTCGCGCGCAAATGCAAAACGGCGTCCTGTTCAGCATGGCCAGTCCGATCGAATTAAACGCAGCTCAAGCAATTATCGAAAACGTCCCGTGGATTGAGCGAATCCGTTTTATGAAAACCGGCGCCGATGCCTGTACCGCGTGTACCCGCCTGGCACGCAGCTACACAGGACGGGATCACATTTTAACCAGCGGCTATCACGGCTACCACGACTGGTTTGCTCTGAATTGGTCCAACTCGGGAGTGCCCGAAGCACTGCGACAATTTGTACATGAAATACCTTATGGCGATGTTGAGGCCGTAGATCATGCTTTTGATTCTTATGGCGATCAACTTGCAGCCGTAATTGTTGAACCCTACGACTGGAACGAGACCATCGGCAAAGAATATTTGCAACGCCTGCGCCAACGTTGTGATGCCAGCGGTACGTTGCTTATTTTTGACGAAGTGCTCACCGGCTTCCGACTTGGCCGCGGCGGTGCTCAGGAATACTTTGGCATCACGCCTGATCTCGCAGCCTACGCCAAGGCGATTGCGAACGGTTATCCCGTTTCAGCGTTTGCCGGGAAAAAAGAATATATGCAAACACTCGAAAAAACGATTATTACCATTACCCACGGTGGCGAAACGTTGTCGCTCGCCGCATGTGAAGCGACTATGAAAATCATACGCGACGAACCTGTTCACGATCACATCAATGCCATGGGAAAACGTCTTCGCGACGGCTTTGCTGAAATTATCAAAGAAGCGGGGGTTCCGGCACACGCCGGAGGGCTCGATCCGGCGCCGTTTATTATATTTGATGATCAGGATGAAAATAGAAATATCGAATGGCAAAATAAACTATTTTCAAAACTTTATCAAAAGGGTATCTTTGCCAATCATCGCTGGTTTATCAGTTATTCCCATCAGCCGGCAGACATTGATGAGACATTGGAAAAAATGAGATATGCCTTTCGGGAAATACTCTTATCGTAAGTCATCCATAAGAACAAGGGGCTTAAGCCCCTTATTAATCGTTTACGATTGAAATTGTGTCCATAAATGACAAATAATTTTTTGCATTAGAGTGAGAAAGAACGAAACGCAGAGAGGCTGAGGTCTCAGAGATTTTATTGCTTTTTAATCTGATTTTTCTCTGCGGTCTCGGCGTCCTCCGCATTAAATTCTCTTCTATTCCTTTCAGGCTTTTCCGTGTCAGGATTAAGCGCAAAAGAATACTTCTCATGGCATAAATTCAATAGACACAACGTTTCACTTCATCTGCATACGCCATAATCAATTCCGGTTCGGCGTCAAAAAAGTGATCGGATGGCGAAAGGATAAAGCCGCCTCCTTCACCCGCGGCCTCGAAACATCGGCGGACTTCTGCACGCGTCTCTTCAGGGGTACAGCCGGTAAAAAAGTGAAATTGATCCAGCCCGCCGATCATGCACACCCGATCGCCGATGCGCTTTTTTGCTTCGGCTAAATCCACATCTGCGCCCATGCCCGGAGGTGTGAAGGTTTCCATGGCATCCGGCCCCATATCTGCAATATTTTCCAGAATGGGCATCATCCCGCCGCAGGTGTGGTAGACGATCTTTTGCCCGGCCTGATGCGCCAGATCAATTAACTCGCTGTCATACGGCGCAACGAACTCGTCAAAAATCTTTGGAGAAATCACCGTTGTCGAAGCATCTCCTCCACCGAGTTCCAACAGATCATATTTTGCACCTTTTAAAGACTTTATGAATTCTATTTTTCGGGACTGGAGGATTTTCAAAAACTCGTGCACCCATTCGGGATCATCATACGTGGCCATAATGAGCTTTTCGATTCCATACAAACAAGCAGCATCCTGCCAACAGCCCGGCTGGCCGTAAATATCAAAACAGGCGATATGGCCGCGAACCAATCCGCGCTCGCCAAATTCTTCCGCTCGTTTATTAACGGCATCAACATCACACAAGGGGTAGGTTGCATATTGGGCAATAATCTCAATATCTTGTTTATCTTTAAGCAGGTGCTCGGAAATCCAGGCTGTCTGCTCATTGGCCTGCAATTCCATGGAAAGCGTTTTTTTAGGAGTAACAATTCGGTATGCGGTTGTGTCATAAGCTCTGCCGGGGACTTTATTCCATTCAATTCTCCAGTCATCTGAAACAATCCGCGGCCCGTAAAGGCCATTGCCGACATCATCCACCGGATCGGGATAAAACCCCCTGGTCTCATCGGCCATGTACGGAACAGTCCACAGAATGGGATCGAGGCCAAAATGATCAAAGAATTCCTGATTGCTCATGCTGTGCATGTATTTTTTCAGAAAATAGCTCATCAGGTGGTGTGTCGTTGCCGGCAGGCGATCCGGCACACCGCCGTTCAGCGCAGTTAGCATTCTCTGTTTTGACGTCATTATATCCTCCGTGTTATGCCCCAAATATTTTTCGGACATTCAATGAACTGCCTGCCCAAATACTCATGCTAAAAAGATCAGCGATAACATCATGGCTTTTGTATATGCCATCTTTTTATTAAACCACCAAACGAAACGCGCTCATTCTCCCTTTGAAAGTGATAACGACGAAGTCGGTCATCAGGTGGATGTTAAAACGCTCCATTCCGCGATTAGGACAGACTTTTACATCCCCCTGGTTCCGCCTGCGGCGAAACCGTCCCCCTTCAACGGGGGATTTTGCAACTCATTACGCTCATTCGAAAATTTATCGTTCTAAACGTTTATCCAATTCGTCAGGATTTTACGTTCAGCTTTTCAACCGTTTCCAATAGTATCCTCAGCCGCCGTAAATCTTCCTGCGTCGATTCCAGCATCGGTAAGAAATGCGTTTCCAAAGTGATATACGGTAAAATATTATCGTGATAAAGCGCATTCAACTGCCCCAGCCAGTTCACACTGCCGTCGTTAAGCAGCTTGCATTCCAATTTCGGATAATCAACAGCATCTTTGACATGCATATTTACAATGTATGGTTTGACAAATTCATACCCTGTGGGATAGGCAACATGCCCACCACCGGCTGCATTACCCGGGTCCCAATTCACTTTAACATTGTCCATATTAATTTTATCAAGAATTCTTCTCGTTGCCTGGCCGGAATCGCAGTAAAATCCGGGTTCATTTTCAACAGCAACGATTAAATCATGTTTTGCAGCTTCTGCACCGACTTTTTTAATTATATCGACGACATAGTCTTCATCGACCGTGTCTTTCATAAATGAAAAAGTAATTACTTTTTTCGTACGCAATCTTTTTGCCAGTTCAAAAGTTTTGGGAAGCATTTCCTGCAAATGAAACTTTACCTGATCTTCTTCCGACGGCAAAATTTTAAAACTACCCGGAGAGATAGCGGTAATCTCGATCTTTCCTGATTCTACCTGCTCGGTCAAAAATTCGAGGTCTTTCTCATCAACAAAAGGAATCCTTTTTTCATAGCTGCCAAGACAACGAATCTCATATTTATTAATCCCCATTTCCAAGCCATGCTGAATCGCCTCGCGGATATCCAGGGCAATTTCATCGGAAATGATTGCAATATCAAACATTATGTATTCTCCTGTTTTTAGTTACGCTAAAAATTGCCCGGCCTTTTTCTCAAT
>JAACEJ010000353.1 GCA_011682565.1 Actinomycetota bacterium
CTGATGCCGACTGCGTCGTCATCGTCCCCCCTCAAGGGGGGAATTGGCGAACTTGGGGCATTGAATCAAATATTTCTGAAAAAGTCGGCATTGCATACTCTTCGTCAGAAATTCATTTTCATAGTCATTTGCAATGCCGAGCGATGCGCCTGTGATTTTGCCACACTACCTGAGAAACGTCCTTTGTAGCTTTCATAAAAGTAGCTGATTTCGATAAAGCTATTGCGAATAACCTCGTAGCTGCCGACAATCCCAATGGACGATGTTTTTTCGCGAATGCCCTGCAAAAAATCAACATACTGCGGATCCGCCGGAAAAGTATGCGGCCGGAAAATGCTGCCGCCAACATTTTGGTTTTCTGTATTGGCGCCGTGGCGCTTGATTTCAAACTGCGACTTGATGAGCAGTCTGCGCGACGTGCGGTAGCGTAACTCGCAGAACAGATCATCCGCATTAGGGCCGATCCGGTGGCCGAGATTTGTAGTAAAATGGCGATAGCTGGTAATATCCTCTTTGTGCGTGTAGGTATAGGGCCGGACGTGAGCGTATTCCAGATGCACATCGAGGTTTGGGATGCCGAAAATATCCACATGATACAGCCCCGCAAGGAATGCATATTTGTTACCATAGAATCCGCTGCCCAGTTTGCCGGTAGAAATATCGTCGATGAACAGTTCGCCGTAAAGTTTTGTGTCGGCAATAATTTTCAATTCGAAATCCAACCCCATAGTTGCATTATCGCGGTCGCCGAGGTAATGTTCGGCGGAGCGGAAAAACATCATTGGATTCAGATAAGCCGGTTCAAATTTTCGCCCGGCAAAGATGATCGTTTCACTTAGTCCAATGTCCAGTTGTTTTATCGGCGAAAATTCCAGTCGATGGGCGGCGAGATATTTTTCCTGTGCATCGCCGTAAAAATAATCCGGTGTATAGTTTTTCAGAAAGCCCATCAGGCTTGTAAACTTTATGCGCCTGGCGACGTACTGAAGTTTTATCTGGTCGTAGCTCGTTGGAATATCCGACAGCGCCAGTTGCCCGTAATAACCCGGGCCCCAGCGATTTTTATCCTTGCCAAACTGGATATTAAAATATTTCCATGTGTAAACCAGGTAAGCAACGGTTTCGTCATGGTACATATAATTGCCGTGGCCCTGGGCAAAGCCGAGTCCATCAGTGGAAAAATTACCGTGCGGGTATGTTCTCGTTCCCCATTCTTTGGTATCGCGAACATTGGAATAAAAGCCGATATGGTTGCCAACGGTTCCCCAAAGAACAAAACCATTGGCGGCCTGAAAGACCTGTTCTGTTTGCGGGAGTGTATCCGCCTGTGCCGTCATTGCGCTGCGCAGGAAAACCGGATCCCAGTAGGCTTTGAGCGGGCCGCTCGTCATGGAGAGAAAGTTTCTGCCGTTTGCATAAACAGCATCCGGCAGCCAGGGATCAATCCACTTGTGACGCTCGAGCCGGGAAAGGCGGGATGTGTTTTTTTGACGGCAACTCGTGTTTTGGGGAGGTATTTCTTCTGCAAATTCCCGACACAGAAATTCCAGTTGTTCGCTTTCCGCCCGGGAAAACGCAGCGTGGCTATTTAATAATTCGACAACATACGTTGCGATTTCCTGCCGCGTCAACGGTTTGGTGTTTGCCAAAACGGAAGGGACGATCCCTCTGGTTTCCATGCGATCAAGAAAATCATACACCCAATGATCCGACGGTACGTATACGGTTTGGGCAATGCTACCGATAGGGGAGAGTGCGATAAAAAAAAGGGCTATAAAAATAGCCGTAATCTTGCGGGATAATCGTCTTGTTTTCCCTACAATTTTTTTTGCATTGAATAAGATCATTTATTGCCGATCTAAACTATCATTTTACCAAATTCTTTTTATCGGATAAAAATCAAATGCTTTGTCTGCGCTTATTATGGGAATGTTTTCGCTTATTGATTGCGATATAATCATGCGATCAAACGGGTCCCGGTGATAAAAAGGCAAATTCTCCAGTAAAAAGATATGCGCCACTTTAATGTTGAGTATTTCAACATCATTACCTCGAAGATTCATTTGCAGAAAGTCCTTTAAAGGTTCACCTACCGATAGTTTTTTTAAGCTGATTTTAACAGCCATTTCCCATATACTTGCCATGCTTAGATGCAGCAAATTCTCCGAATCCAAAAACAAAGATTTTACTTTGTTGCTTAATTTAGAATCATTTGCAACGATCCACAAAAAAGCATGCGTATCAATTAAGTAATTCACTGCATATATTCCTTGAAATCTTCCAGCGGTTCATCAAAGTCGTCGGAGATTTTGATTTTCCCTTTTGCTGTACCTAATCTGCGCTTCGGTTTTGATTCATTTACCAATGTTAATTTTACGATGGGGTGATTATTCTTTGCGATAATGACTTCTTCCCCATCAACTACCTTTTGAATTAATTTTGATAAATTAGTTTTTGCTTCATGTATATTGACTTGCAACATATATTACCTCAACTTGATTAGCTAACCTGTTTAGCTAATCTAATAAATTTTGAAATAAAGTCAAGAACTATTAAAACGAAAGATAGTTCATCCGGCATCGATGTAAATATTTTAATTAATTGCTTGTTTCGCTCAACAAAAAGCTCATTAATCCCTTTAAATACAAGAAAAAATTCGTACCTTTATTTGATCGTTTATAAAGGCAGGTTTTCCCTGTGCATAAAGAAATCAGACATCGTTTGTGCGCACATACTGTCCTTTAAACAGAGACAACCAACTCGTGTCTTTCTGGAAGAATCTTGTCGGCAGGCAAGCGAAAAATGAATATCCCAAATCCAGCGTTTTCCCGACAAGATTCCTACTGAATGACACGCTTTCTGTGGCTCCATTTCGTTTACCTTAGAATGACAAAATGTCTTTGTTTGTTTACATGACGTCTTATTCAGCTTATTTTAATGCTACTGAGATATTCAAGTAGTCAAATGTTTTATTCACATCGCATTCAATATTTCGGCAATTTTTTCACTTGCCTTACCGTTTCCATAATGATTTTTCTGCTCATGCGTCGGTGAGAATCCGGTAATGGCGTGCAGAATTTTTTGTTTATCCGAGCCGGTGAGAATGTTCCAGCCATCCTGCACGGTTTCTACCCATTCTGTTTCTGGGCGCATGGTGATGCACGGGACTTTGTAAAAATAAGCTTCCTTTTGCACGCCGCCGGAATCCGTCAAAATCTTTTTGGCAAACTTTTCCAGTTGCAGCATTTGCAGGTATCCCACCGGTTCGATGGGCATTATGTTTTCCGCTTGTTTCATTTTTTCCAGCAAGCCGAACTTTTTCAAAAAAACTCTTGTTCGCGGGTGCACAGGAAAAACAACCGTCTCACCGCTTTCGATGAAAGCTTCAACAATGCCGGTCAGGGCTTGCTCATCGTCCGTGTTTTGTGGACGATGGCAGGTGGCAAGCAAGTAGTGTTTGCGTTCAAGCCCCAGTTTTGCCAATATGGATTCCTTCTTGTCCGCCAGTCCGGCAAAATGCAGGGCTGCGTCATACATCACATCTCCGGTCTGGTGCACGCCTGTGGTGATTCCCTCTTTGTGTAGATGATCGACGGCAGTCTTGGTCGGACAAAAAAGCAAGTTCGAGATTTTATCGGTCAGAATTCGGTTAATTTCTTCAGGCATATCCCGGTTAAAACTGCGCAATCCTGCTTCGACATGAGCGACAGGGATTTGCAGTTTGGCGGCGGCGATGGCTCCTGCAAGCGTTGAATTTGTATCGCCGTATACCAAGACAAGATCGGGCTTTTTCTCCAACAGGATTTTTTCAATGCCGACCAACATTCGTCCGGTTTGTTCCCCGTGGGGGCCGGAGCCGATTTCGAGATTCACATCAGGCGCAGGAATGCCGAGTTCATCGAAAAACAATCTTGACATATTTTCATCATAATGCTGCCCGGTGTGAATGAGGAACTCGCTGTGATTCTTGCGCAGCGCATTTGAAACCGGTGCAGCTTTGATAAACTGCGGGCGTGCGCCGACGATGGTTACGATGTTCAAAGTTAAATCCCTGAAGTATTATTCATCTGGTCCTTAGTTCATAGAATGACCGGACGACTCAACTATTGACATTTAATTATGTTTATTGTATTGGAGATAATGACTTCTTTTTCAAAAAAGCAAAAATGAATCTTTTTACCCCGACTTGCCGCGTCTGCTATTCATCCGTTTTGGTGAAACAAATTTAGTCAAAACATCATCCCACGATTCTGATTCGCTTAAAAGTGGATTAATGAGTTTAATAAAAGCTATTCTTTTTTTGCTCGTTCGCAAGGTATCTATATTAAGTTCAGGAAGATACATTTTTAGTTCATTCAAAGGATAATGAATCAGATCGGGAAAAGAAGCATATTCCAGGATGCGTCTCAATCTGTACGCTCCCGACAAATTTGAATGACCGTCCCAAAAATATTTATTAAATCGATTTTGCATGGTTTATTAGCCTCTGTACAAGTTGTTCAATAAATCCGTCGATCTCTGTTTTATGAATAGCACGACAAGCAAGCACTGTTCCTTCCAGGCGCGAAGCGGCTAATGCGATCAATGTCCCTTCATAATCTAAGGGGACAACTTTGTATTTAGCCCATTTTACAACACTGTCAAAATCCACATCTTGTAATAAAAAATAGAGATCGAAAAAATCTTTAATTGTTTTCCGGTCATAAATTGCCGTTAATTTATTTGTGGCGATGTTTTCCTTTGAATCAATTTGGATTCCATTTATATTGATTCGTTGACCGATATTTTTATAATTTTCAAAGATGA
>JAACEJ010000354.1 GCA_011682565.1 Actinomycetota bacterium
CCACACAGCGTAATAGGAATCCGTACCGATCGAATCGTCCGATGTGGGCGTATAACGCAGAACATGAACGTTGACATTATCGCGCACTGTCTCATATTCAATTCTTAAATCCTTGTCGGGCAGGAAATTTTCATCGCCAAAAACAATCTCGTATTTTTTGTCATTATCGCGGCTGATTTGGATTGCTGTAGATGAGCCGTGGCTTGGCGAATTGAGGTATTTTATAGGAGATTGGGTTTGGACGATGCCGTTAACAGAAACGCGTTGCAGCGGCTTTGGCGACATGCCCACAGCGTTGAGCAGAAAAGTATAATCGATTGTCCCGAATTCGTACGGCAAAAGCTGGACGTAGGTGATTTCTGTGCGAACATCCGAGTTGGCATTGATGGGCGCAATGCTGAGCCGATAAAGATTGTCGCCCATGTATTCGAGCAAGGCGGGATCAAGCCAGCGGCGAATTTGTTTGTTGTAAGCATCCCGTGCTTCTCCCCGTTCGCGAATTGCTCCTTTGTAGCGCTTGCCGTTAAACCAGTAGTACAACTCGGTAACAACCGCCCCTTCCGGCAATGGGAAAACCCAGACCGCTTCAACGGAGGTGTTCATTTCGTTACGAAAAGTTTGATCCACATAAGTCACTGCAATCTGTCCGTCGATCTCCACGTTTGCATCGACCGTTTTGATCCACATTTTACGAAAAGTTTCGTTACTCCAGCGTGGCCGCGCAAAAAGCGCTCCGATGGCAAAGGCGGAGGTGTTCATGGCGAAAACTATCAGTAACGAAAGCAATGCGATAATTTGATGTCTTGTTTTCATATCAGCCTCCTATAATGAAAACTAAGAATGATTAAGATTATGTGATGGGAGAAAAAGCCTGTGGAATGTTTCTATTGATGCAGGATCAATATCCGTGCCAGATGAAACCAAATATTAAATTATTTGATCAGACACACATTTTCGCAAGTTTCATAGCTATTAAAAGCAAATATCGGAAAGAGCGGCATAATTTTGTTTTGGTAACCCCGGCCAGATGGGAATATTTTTCGTACCGGTTAGAAAGAAATGTGCGCGGATAATCCAATACGCTTTCGGGAGTCGATTGTCGGTAGAAAGGCGGCTTTAAATTCCCCTTTGATGTTTTTTCGTTGAAAGACGAGAATATCTGTCTGACTGTAAAGCCACAGCAGCGCATAAGTGGAGATGAGAATATTCCGGGTTTTGTAAGAACGATTGTATGCGTTATAGCGGATGTCCATATTGGAGGGATATATTTCGTTGAGATAGGCCTTTTGTTTGTCCCGGCTGTCAAAAATATAATAAATTGCCGAACCGAGTGCGGCTGTACTCAGGACGCTCAGGAACCAGCCTTTTTTACGACTCTGCAAATACAAATGTCCCCAGCCGGGTAAAAGCATAGAGCGGATGAGCGTGTTTCGATAAACACTTCCGGTATCCATAATCAGTTTCACCGTATCGGTTTTTACCGGCTGGATTGTTTCGGGCGGGCTTGTCTTTTGCCGAAAATTGCTTTTAATCTCGTTAAAGAATTTAACAATCTTGGGAGAAGTGCGCACCGGATCAAGCGAATAATCGGGGTTGATTTTCAGGATTTCCACAAAAGAATTGAGAGCGGCATTCATTTCCAGGAGAGAATAATGGGCGATTGCTTTCATACGATAAATTTCCAGCAGTTCCTTCACAGAAAAGCTGCTTTTATCCGCCAGCATTTTTTCAGCCATGGTAACGACCGAGTCATATTCAAAATTGACAAGATGCTGCTGCATGATCTCAATTTCAACCGAGCGCGTTTGCGCTGATGCGGCAGTTGAAAATACAGCAAAGCCAAGAATCACCACAAAAATGTATAAAGCAATTTTCATTTCATTAAAATCATTTTCTTTGATTGGGAAAACGATTCACCGCTTAACCGGTAAATGTAAACATTTGTTGCAACGGGCTGTCCGCTCTCATCCGTACCGTCCCAGGCGTATTCATAATGACCGGACATCAGCGACCCATTCGCAAGTGTACGCACGAGTTGCCCCAAAGTTGTATAAATTTCCAGTTTCACGTGGATTTTGTGCTGCAAATTAAATCCGATTTTTGTGCTCGAATTAAAAGGATTCGGATAATTATCTTTCAGATCAAAATCCCGGGCAATAATCGGTCTGGGTTCCACCGCAGTCGTGGCATTCGAGAGTTGCAGCATTTCGATGCCGGAAACGATGTGATCATTCTCATCTTTGCCGCCAAAGACATAAATCCTGTCGTCAAACTCATTAAACTTAAACCTGGCCGCTGTAAGTTCTTTGCGCGGTACCAACAACGGCTGCGCCGGTTTCGACTTGTTCGTGTCACCGCCAACGTGGTATATTTCAATCGAATCTATGGCCGCCGATTTTTCATTGTAACCGCCGATCAGGTAAATCGCGTCGTCATTTCCGGTAACGGCCACAGCTCCGGCGCGAGCATAAACCAGGTTCGGATAAATCCGTTCATTTTCATAGCTCGAAATATCAAACTTGTACACTTTATTGGAAACACCGTTATAAACACCGCCAAAGATGTAGATACCACCATTATAAAAGGAAGAACTTTGCTGATAGGGCAGCGTTTCGTCACTCAACTCATCAATGAAACTAATCTTTTTCTTCGACAGACTGAATTCGACAATGTACGGCAGCGGGAAGAAACCGAAAAGGGGATCGGAGTATCCGCCGATCAGAAACAGACTCTCTCTGTAAATGCCACCTGTCGGATTGATCCGATTCAGATAAGGATTTTTTGCAAGAAAAATGGATGCACTATTCGGCTGCCATATTTCAATGCTCGATGCCGTTAACTTGTTTTCCCTGATACCGCCGCAGGCAAGGATAAAGCCATCATAAACATCCGCAATAAATCCGGAGCGAGCATTCTGCATTTTAGCGATGACCCGGCAGGAGCCATCCACCGGATCAAACACCTGGATGGCGTCGGTCGACTCGTCGTCGTCATCAGTATAGCCGCCTAAAATATAGATTTTGTTGTCAAGGACGACAGCCTGGCTGCCGGCAACGGGAATTTGCATTTCTCCCACATTTTCCCATTTGTTCTGCCTGCCTGAAGAGACTGCCGCACCGGCAAAAAACAACACGAATATTATTTTGTAAAAAGTTTTTTTCATTTGTACCTGAGAATATTTTTCGCACATTAATAAAATATAGTCTTAAAATCTCCTTTTCTTGCCCACGTGACGACATCGGCAAATTCTATACCGACAATTAATTATTCGGCGTCGATTTGCTCTGTTTTGCCGCCACGACCTGCTCAAAATCCAGCTCGTATTCGGTCGTATCGCGGCGATTAATCTGAATATACTCGACAACCTGTTGATATTGCGGGTTTTTAACTTTAATTAAATGCCTTCCAGGCTCGAGACAAATTGGCCGCGGAAAGGGCGTCTGTCCCTGCGTCACGCCATCGATAAAGATTTCACCCCACGGATAAATTTTACAATTCAAAAAACCGAAAAGAGTGTCCAGGTTAACGGCCACTACTTTTGTGCGCATCGGTTCAATGACAATTTTTCGCACATAAGCCGGGTAATCGGGGTGCTTGAGCACAAGCTGCCGCGATCCGGCGGCAACGCGCAAGGTATCGCTCAGCGGCGTCGTATCGATTTTAACCGAGTCGATAAAAATATCCGCCCAGGGCGAGCAGCGCACAAAAAGCTTGCCGGGAATATTGGGATTTTCTTTTGCAATACTGTTTCCCTGCGGCGACCTTTTCGATTTCTCCGTTCGATTTCCCGACGGCTTTTTTGCTAGTTCCATATCGGAGGATGTCTGCAAAAGAATATTTTTACCAACGGAATCAACCACTGATGTGTCGGGAATCTGCTGTAACGGATTTTCAACTTTGGCAACATCTCTCCCGGAGCGCGGCCAAAGAATAAAAGCCATAAGGATAACTGCGACAAAAGCAAAAACCGCAGCGATATTGAACTTCCAACCTCTTGCTTTTTCCGCTTTAACCGACTCGGCAGTTTGAGGTACCTTCTCACCCAGACGCTGCAAAATTTCTCCGGACGAATGAATGCGATCCTTTTTTGAGCGTTTGAGCAGTCCGACGATGATTTCGTTTAATGGCTCGGGCACGTCTGACAAAGAAGATGAGATGCGGTTTTCATTAAAAGTTAAAATATTATTGATAGTCGCACCGACGTCACTGCCGAGAAACGGATTTTCGCCGGTAAACAATTCATAAGCAATGACGCCAAGAGAAAATAAATCACTTTGCGATGTCAGTTTTTCTCCAAGGATTTGCTCCGGCGACATGTATCCCGGTGTTCCGACGATCGAAGATTTGCCGGTGAGACCGCTCTCGTTTACACCCTGCGCAAGACCGAAATCCGCAATCTTTACATGCCCCTCCGCATTAACCAAAATATTTTCCGGTTTTAAATCACGGTGGACGATTTTATTCTGATGCGAATAATCCAAACCTTTTAATATATGGACAAGCAGATCGAGTTTTTGTTCATCGGTAAGCGTTCCTTGTTGCATCATTTTACGAAGGTCGCTGCTTTCAAAATATTCAAAAGAAATATAAAAAAAATGTTCATACGTGCCGAAATCAAACACTTTGATAATATTGGGATGATCCAGTCCTGCCAGAACTTTTGCTTCGCGCTTGAAGCGTTTTAAGACAGCTTCATCCGCAACTTTGGTCTGATCCAGCGTTTTGAGAAAAATCTTTTTACCCAGGTAAATATGACGGGCAATATAAACGCCGCCACTTTGATCTTTTTTGACGCAGGAA
>JAACEJ010000355.1 GCA_011682565.1 Actinomycetota bacterium
ATAAATCCTGAAAATATTGCGCGGGTGCTCATTAAGCAATTTTAAATAATCAGGGTTTTCCAGATTAAGAAAAAAAACCAAGTGATTATTTTCTTTCAGAAAGTCAAAAACTTGTTTTAACAGTGTCGTTTTTCCAACCTGTCGTGCTCCTGTCACGATCAAATAAAAGTCTGAATATATCTCTTTGATGAGTTTTTGATAAAGATTACGTTTGAACACAACCACGCTCTCTTTTTATAATTGTATTTATCTCACACTGCTATGCTTAACTTTTGAATAGTAAGAAATATAATATTTTTTACTTTGCAAATGAATAAAATTGTTTTTTCGGATTATGCTTAAAGATGCTGGAGATTGCTGAAAAGCCCCAGGTGTTTAAAGCTCTGTTGATTCTTATGCAACAACACACGGTGTCCTTTGGACAATCTGGATATTCTTTTTCGCTGGTCTGCCGGGTTTTACCCCCAACAGCGCCTCACTCCTCCACCGCAATACGCGTAATCAAATCTTCGCTTTCATTTAATAGATAGCGGACAAGGTCGTCTTCATTCTTCAAGCTCATGAGCGAATCGCGCAGGTCGGTGGTTGTGCAGTTGGCACAATAATCAATTGCTTTACCAGCGTGAAAATGCCTGAAAAAAGACAGACAAATATTACGGATTGTCATGCCCTGAAATTTAGGATTAAGTTCCAGTATCTTGCCAAAGCCGATCATTCCATACCTGGTTTTACAATAGGCAGTTGCTTTTGAGTGCTGCATCGTGGTCCCCACAGCCAGATTAATCCACAAGCCGGGCTTGTTTTCACTGAATTGGCTCAATAGTTGATCGATAAAGGTTAGCCTTTTTTGCGTGTCGCTCTGAAAGTCAATCTGCCATTCTTCCTGCTTGCCCGTGCTCTCCATCTTTAAAAAATCCTTACCTGCACAATAAATAACAACAGGAGCGGATAAAATGTCACTTTTTACATCGTCGGCAAGGTTGCTCCAGAACTGCCCCGGCTGCGCTTGCAGATAAAAGATCGAAACATTTTCCTGAGGAGGGTTAAATTCATTTTGTTCTTTTTCGTTGGACAGGATGATGTTAACTCGATATCCATTTTGCGAAAAGAGACCGACAATTTTCTGTCCGAGATCGCTAAGGGGAAATAAAACCAATACGGTCTTTTTTGCAGGCCTGTTTTTTTGTTCATCTTTCATCTGTCAACTCACTTCTTTTTGTGGAATTTGCAGCGATTTCAAATAGTTTTGCAAACTATTCACAGCGGTTGCGGCTTCGCCCAACGCCGTAACAATGAGTCGAACTTTGCCGGGGTAAGTTATTGCGTCACCGCAGCCGAAAATGCCGGGGATCGATGTGTGCATCTCGGTGTCGACCAGGATGTGCTTGTTGTTTTTATCGACTGCAAGTTTTTCAAGGAACTCTGTATTCGGCTTTAGACCGATGTTGATTAAGATTTTGTCTTTTTCCAGCCGCATTTTCTTTCCGTCGTTTTCGATTGCAAACAGTACTTTGCCGTTGCCCGACTTTTGAAATTCGGACGGCTTCCAGCCGAGGTGGATGGGCACATTTTTTTTCTGTAACTTTTTAATGCTGTCCGGTTCGGCGCGAAGTTGCGAGCGGTGAATCAATACAACTCTGGCATTGTTCTCAAGCAGCAACAAAGCGTTGTCGATGGCGCTGTTTCCGCCGCCAATGACGGCGACGTCTTTACCTGTCCAATCCGCAATATTCGTGATCGTATATTCAATGCCGTTGCCTTCCAACTCCGACTCTCCCGGTGCACCAACGCGTCTCGGTTCGGAAAGTCCCAATCCGCTTGCCAGCACAATGCTTTTTGCTTTCACGCGAAACTGTTTTCCGGAAATCACAAAAATGTTTTCATCGGATTTCACGATATCTTTTATCGGGCTGTTTTCCATTAGCGGGATATTGTATTCTCTGACCTGCTCAATCATCCGGTCCGCCAATTCGCCCGCAGGTATTCTCGAATAACCCGGGTAATTATAAACCGGTTTGTAGGGGTAGAGGTTCTTCAACTGACCACCGGCCTGGTTACCTTCGAGTATCAACACCCGCATATTTTTTGCCTTGGCAAAAATGGCGGCCGTCATTCCCGCCGGACCGGCGCCGATGATGACGCAGTCATAAATTTCGTCGATCTCTTTGTCCGTTAGAATCATCTTTCCAGATATTTCTTTTGTGAATGAGTAATTCGTAAAAAGCCGAAAAGCATGTCATCGCCAGGAGCGGCGCATAAGTTTACCTCGAATTACCGGGGAAGCGATCTCTAAAAAACTGCACCACCTTAGCCGACATCCAGATTGCTTCGCTTCGCTCGCAATGACATTTTGAGACTTTTTACGAGAAATCATGAATATTTTTAAACTCTTTTTCTTTTAAATTACAAAAATTGTGCCGGATTTAAAATACTATTTCTTTCTTACAAAAACAACAATAAAAACAATGGCTTGCATTTTTGTCTGTTTGCACTATGATGCGTTCATTTTGGTTAGCTGATATTCAGTGTGCAATATTATACAGCGCATTCAACGGATAAAAAGATGAAAACTGTAAACTGGTTTACAGATATTCGTAATAAAAATATCTATATTTAACAGTTCGCAGTTATCACCCTTTTATATAAAGGAAATCGTCATGAAGAAACTTTTCTCTTTAGTAATTGCATTGTTCTTGCTCGCTACACTGTTCGGCTGCAGCAAGGATAAGGGAGGGATCACAAATCCTTCCACATCTCAAATCCGTTCTGCTTCGGCATCTTATCCGGATGTGGTGGCTTTTAACACAAGCAAAAGTTCGACGGCAGGAGCGGTGTATGAAGTCTTGCCGGGTCCGGCGGTGATGAACCCGGCTATGAATCCAACGCCGTTCTCCGACAATCTTGCGACCACGGCAGGTTCCTATTCCGTTACTGTAAAGGATGTGAATGCAGAAGATTCTGAAAACTCACAGGATGAGGTGACGTCGGTGAACATTCTTTTCACCGGCAACAACGGCACTCACTTCAAGATCGATAAAATCAATATCATCCACAAGCCGGCCGGCGCAGGCGATCATTCATTTTTCGGCGGTGTCGGACGCAACAAAATGATGCATGGAGATACCGGCATCGGCACGAACCTGATGCCCAAAATGTCATCCTACATCACGCTCTGGGGCATCGTAGATTTAAAAGACGCCGATACGGATAAAGTCATTGCTGCCGGAAGAATCATCCATCTTATGACCGCCACAAGAGTTCGCGACAAAGACCTCAAGATGATGGCGTCCGCCACAGATGATCTGTCGGATCATAACATCAGAATGGCGGAAACGCATGTTATTCTCCCTCCTCTCGACATGCAGGGGAATAAAAGTCCCGTTCCCGGAACAGACCATGGTTTTTTGCACATGATGTTTGAAGATGCAGTACTGGAACAGCCTAACCGGGATTGGAAAACCGCTTACGAAATTCTGCCCGGACCGGCTGCAATGAATCCGATGATGAATCCAACGCCCTTTTCCGATCGAATAGGCCTTGCCTCCGGTTCTTTGACGCTCAAGGTAAAAGATGTTTCGAACGATGATTCGCCGGAATCGCAGGATGCTGTGGAAGAATTCAATCTCCAATTTCGCCGTTTGGATGGCACAGCATTCAGCGCCGATGCAATCAAAGTCATTCACACGGAAAAAGGAAGTGGCGACCATACATTTTATGGTGGTGTGGGATTCGATAAAGTCATGCACGGCAACACCGGAATCGGCACCGAGCTGATGCCCAGGTTGCTTTCTTACATCACAGTGTGGGGAGTTGTCGACCTTAAAGATGGCGACGGCAATGTTGTGGCAAAAGATCGCATCATTCACATCATGGTTTCCTCGCGTGCCCGCACCGAAAACCTGAGGCTGATTACTTCTGCTGATGTGGACGATACGGATCACAGTCAGGATAAGGTAGAAGCTCACATCATTTTACCGCCGCTGGATATGTCCGGCAATATGTCACCTGTAGCGGGAACCGGTCACGGTTTTTTACATCTCATGTTTGAAAAAGTGACCCTTCTCTAAATGAGCGGACAGATTGGGAAAAACGATGCGCTAAAACTATCAAAATCTATGGCAAAGAGAACATCTTTATCAACTATACTTGTTAAGGGTCAAAATGTGACAAATACTTGTCATTGCGAGGAGTGAGGAACGAACGACGAAGCAATCTCATAAATGCGTGTTAAGCATGAGATTGCTTCGCTCCACTCCGTTTCGCTCGCAATGACATAACTGAAAAAGTATTGTATCCATAAGGGGATATGATTTCATATCCCCTTTTTATGTTTTGCGAGTTGCATATTATAAATACCGGGGCTATAAAACTATTCTTTTCTTATTATGGATTGAATAATATTGCACAATATATTGTTGAGTATTATACAATATAACAAATCCATGTACCCATAAAGGCCGATATTTCATTGATCTTCATCGACTTACAATAATTGTCATTTTTGGCACTAATGTTGATATGAAGTAATCGGAACTTAAAAAAATATTACTTAACAAAAGAAGGAGATTTAAAATGAATCGCATATCATTATTTTTATCTGTTTTTGTTCTTGCTTTCCTTATGGTAAGCGGGATAGGCCTGGCCCAGAATCATCATCCGGATGCACAGGCAAAAGGCGAGGCCATGTCAATGCCAATGAGTCAGAAAATGATGGGTGGGCAGAAAGGCATGAAGGGCGGTATGATGCAGGGAGATATGATGGCCAAGTGTAAGCAGCACAGCGGTATGATGG
>JAACEJ010000356.1 GCA_011682565.1 Actinomycetota bacterium
AAAAAGTATGCTTGGAAGATGCACATCTGTTAGCTGTCGCACATTGAAGAGGATCATTTGGTTAACTCTCGCTATTACAAAAAATTAACTCCTTTTCTTTATACTAATTTAATCTTTAAAATGCAATATTTTTTTTAGTAAAACATTGATTACAGAACCAGAAAAAGCTAAAGCCCCCAATTGGTTTTCGAATATTTGACATCATTGTTGTAACTTTCTCTACTCCTTGCGTGATGCTTTCACTTTCGCGGGAGTCCCCAAAGCAATAGAATATGGTGGAATATCCTTCGTCACAATCGAACCCGCGCCGATAACAGAGCCGGTACCGATCCTCACACCGTCGAGAATCTTGACGTCCGTGCCGAGCCAGACATCGTCTTCAATGACCACGCCGCCTTTACTCTCATAACCCTGTCTCATAATGGGAACGTCAAGCCGGTTAAAACGATGCTGGGCGCCGCCGATATAACAATTTGCTGCAAGCAGGACATGCTTTCCAAACTTTATTCTTGACGTCGTACCCAGTCGGCAATTGGCGCCAATGTTGGAAAAATCGCCAATCTCGATCGTGCCGTTCCTTGTGCCGAGCACTGTTCCCCGACCAAGTAATACCTCATTCCCCAGGGTAATGCCGCTGGTTTCGTCTCCCTGGGCGCTCAGCATACAATATTCGTCAACGACACATGACCTGCCAATGCTGATTTTATGGGTGTGCCGCATGGTCGTGCTTCGGCCAAATACTGTTCCCTTGCCTACTTTTTTGAAAAGAACCGGATACATTACTTTTCGCAAGAAATAGCCCAAAATACCGGGCATTGGGCCGAACAGAAAAGTGATCATTTCAAATTTAAGCAGTCTGGCGAAACTGTAACTCCCCATGACAATATCCTGGTACTTTTTCAACGGCGACTTTTTTTCACGCAATACGCCTTCAAAACTGCTGAAATAATTCACATCCCCTTTCACATCGCCTTTGCTCACTTTTTTCTCCGCGTTCATTTCCATCAAAGCATCTTTAATTTGAATTCCCATCGTCGAATAATAAATGCCGCCGGCAGCACCGGCCAGCAGCGCCTTGGCCCGCATGAGCAAAGCGACGGACAGCCCCATTGGTCCGGTTAAGCCAAAGCGTGAGAAGGTGAAAAAATAAGCGCCCTCGGCAAGTCCGATGCCGCCAATAGAGATCGGAATCATGGCGATCACGAGGACAATAGGGGTGATGATAAAAGCTTGCATCAAAGTCAGCGTCGAACTGAACGCCTTGGCGCTGAGAAAAACATTCAGAACCGCAGCAACATAAAATAAAAAGGAATTGGCCATGGCGAAAACCAATGCACCGTTTTTATCGCGAATGGTTAGAGCCGCCTGCTGAAATTTTAACAGCTTGCCCAATATCTTGTTCAAAATTCGAATTTTAATTTTCTTTTCAAACCATTGAAATATTGGCGGGTTGAGCATAACAACCAGTATCAGAATATAGCCGATCAGCGAAACGACGAGCGCAACAGTAAGCCAAAAATCCCACAGGTTGCGAATAGCGACAAAAAAGGCGACAATTGCCATCAGCAGCAAAGCCGTCAGGCCTGTAAAGCGTTCGATGAAAACGGAGGAGAACGCTTCGGCGTGTTTGCCGGTGGATTTGCCCAAAGAATAGGCGCGCACCACATCACCGCCGACATTGGTGGGCAACACCGTATTGAAAAAGTAACCGACAATGTAAAGCCAGAACAATTTCAAAAGAGAGACGCGAATACCTTGCGCCCTAAGAATAACCTGCCATTTCCACGAACTGATGAGAACAAGAACAGGGGTGAGAAGAATGGACAGTATGAGAAAAGTTACATTTGTTTTTTGCAGAACATTCCATAGCTCGGCAAGTCCTGCTTTTTTGAAAACATAAACTATTAGTAAAATACTAATCACGAAACGAAGATAAAAGCCGAATCCTTTTTTATTGGAAGATATTTTATTCATAGAAATCCAAAGTTTTGCAAAATGATTAATTGATCATGCCAACCCAGCCGGCGGCTTTCCATCCCGTCTTCATCACCGCACATATTTTTCGATTAGGGCAGAAATTATCGCATTTTAATTTTAAAAGCCGTTTCTCAAGGTCTTGCCGATCTTTCAGCTTTTCATCAAACAGCTCATCTTTCATAAACCCGACACTGGTCATCGAAGAATAGCCGGGCATGGACTGCTCCTCGATGAAATCCTGCAGAGAGCGTCTGATTTTTTTCAGGCCAAACTTTTCCGGATGCAAATGCCAGGGCGCACCCGGCTCCATCTCGATCAGAAAAGCCCGCGTGCCGATATTTTTGTAACGACTCCTGATCATATCCTTCATGGTCAACGTTTCCAGAAAATCATCTTTATTCTCTCCTGGAATGCCTAGGGAGAAAAAGACGGTTGTCCTGATGTTCAGCTTCTCGCACTGATCGAGCATTTCCATTAATTCCGTATTTCTAAAGAAATTCCCACGCGCTGTTTTTCGCAGTCTTTCAGAACCGGTTTCAGGGCTAATACTGATCGAAGAGCCCCGGCTGAATGTTTTTTGAAATTCCAGCAAGAATTCCTTAGACGGCAAATGCCAGGCCGAAAAAATCACATCAAAGTTCAATTTTGCCTGACGCATCTTTTGGAATAAATCTACATAATAGTGCTGACTCTGCGGATGAGGATCAAAGCTGATAAAAGTTCCGGAGTAGCCAAAAGATTGCAAATGCTGCATACTCTCAACAACCTTATCGGGCGAACGAAAGATCACTTTTTTTCGGCGATTGATGAGCGCCTGCGCCCGGCTCCCTCCGCCGCAATAAAAACAGTTCACGTGGCACCCCCGGCCAATTGTTAAGCCACCGAATATATTTTTTCTTTCAGCATAAAGCTTTTGCGATAGTTTGTAGTTCCAGGTCGGCGAAAGTTTCGTATGGAAAACTGCTTTGGGAAAATTCAAGTATTTTTCATAATGTTCAAGATAAGGCAAATGAGCGTAATCAAGTTTATCCAGGACACCCTCTGCGGCAACAAAATTCATTGGGTTTTCTACAATTTCATTTCCGCGCCGCCAGGTCAGATTGGGAACCTCATCAAACAATTCCTTGCCTTGTTCTATTTTCTGCACCAAAGCCGGCAGCGGAATTTCTCCTTCGCCGCGAATCACTGCATCCACCTCGGGGTATTGCATCAACTCGCGACTAAAAAAGCTCGCAGTCATCCCGCCGAGAAAAACAAAAATATCGGGCAATTCCTTTTTTAATTGTTGCACGGCAGCCAACGTATCTGAAATTTGTTGATGAAAATGCAGTGAAAAACCAACCGACCTGGCATTGTTTTGCTGTAAATAATTTCTCAGGGAAAATCTTTTGTCAAGTATACTTTCAACGCCCGGATGAATAATCTTGCCTGCCAAACCCGATTTTTTCAGCGCATCCGCCAGGCCGAATATACTCTGGCTCATCCAGTTGAGACTGGAATAATTATTCAAAGGCGGGTAGTAATTTTGATATTTGGGAACGTGAACGAGAACACAATCTAGGTTTTTCATAGTTTGTTCCCTTGAATAGTGGTGCGTGTGTTTAAAAATATAATCAAGGTCCCTGCGCTCCTTATAATGACACAACAACTGTCACTGCGAGCGAAACGAAGTGGAGCGAAGCAGTCCCTGGACACTGCTGCAGAGGATCGCCTCGTTGCTCCGCTTGTTGTAATGATAAAGTGAACAAAATCCCGTCCATGCAAAAGATCGCTTTGTCGCTTCGTTCCTCGCGATGACAGAACTGTAGTTACTGCAAGCGTCAGCGATACAACACCGACCGCTTTGCAAATAAATCCTTCCATTCCTCTTTTTTATTTTTTAATATAGCTGCCAATATGTTGAGAAGCATCCCACGCAAAGTTCCTCACTTTTATACTTTTAAAAATACTTTTCCAAATAACCCGCCGTATCTCTCGCCTTTTCCTTTTCTCTGCTCACATTAGGGATCATTTCCTCGCGGATTTTTTCCCGGTTTGCAAAGGCGGTACGAATGATTTCCGTGTAGCGATCGACGGAGAGATCGCGGAATTCGATGAGGTTCTTTTCCAGGCCGATTGTGCGCATATAGCCGCGGTTTTTGGGGTAGGTCACAATGCCGACCGGAGGGATTCCCATGGCCGAGGAAAGGATGAGCGAATGCGTACGCATACCGACAAACAAGTCCAGGCGCTGCAAGA
The DNA here is from genome assembly GCA_011682565.1 of Actinomycetota bacterium. Taxonomy (GTDB): domain Bacteria; phylum Zhuqueibacterota; class Zhuqueibacteria; order Residuimicrobiales; family Krinioviventaceae; genus Hydrothermomicrobium. The sequence goes on from JAACEJ010000356.1 coordinate 4,216, forward strand.
CCGAACATATATCGCGGTAGCTGTATTTTTTGTTCGTAACTAAACGGACGCTGTGCGAGTTTTTTATTTTCGCCAAAACTTCATTGGCAATGCCTATGTCCATGTGCTGCGTTTCGATAAAAATCACATCCACGTCAAGGTCTTCAATCGTGCGGTCAACGGTTTGGGCGTACAACTCCACCAGGTTTTCGCGGCCAAAAGTTTTTCCGTCTTTGCGGACAAAAGCATCTACGTAACTGTTAACATTAAAGCCCACTACCGGGCGGTCATTTGAAAACAAGCCCTCGGCTTCGCAAATCTCGGCAAATCTGTGGTCGTCGGCAGGAGCCGCGTTAAGTGCACAATCCGCACCTTCGCGAATATTCGGGTGCTCTATTCCGTGATGTTGCAGCAATTCCAAGGACTCTTTATCGCGCAAAATAACTGCGTCGGCACTGTCAATGACACGGCGGAGCGCTTTCTCTCCCGCCGGACGCGTTACCGGCCCCAGGCTGCTGTTGTAAAGCACAACAGGAATGCCTTTGGCTTTTGCCTTGGGTAAAAGAATGGAAAGCGTCCACAGATAATTGA
>JAACEJ010000357.1 GCA_011682565.1 Actinomycetota bacterium
GACAATATATTATTTCCGAAGGTTATATGAAAATATCATTTAAAGGTGATTATGCATTAAAAGCTGTACTCGACCTTGCACTGCATTATGATGAAGATAAAGTCCGAATTAACGAAATCGCAAAACGTCAGGATATTCCGCTAAAATATCTAAGTCAAATTTTACTGGTTTTAAAGGGTGCCGGATATGTTCAAAGCAGACGAGGCCCTCAGGGTGGTTACTGGCTGGCCAAAAGTTCCCGGAAAATTACTCTTGGAGAAATTATCCGTTTGATGGATGGCACGACCTCTCCCATCGGCTGCGTGAGCAGAAGCGGTTACAGCAAGTGTAACGATGAACCTTTTTGCCCATTTGTCGGAATCTGGATAAAAGTAAGAGATGCCATAAACGAAATAGTAGATCATACAACATTTGAAGATATATGCGAAATCGTAAAATCCAAAAACAGAGAATCCAACTTTACTTATTACATCTAATGCCCATGGCTTCGATGGGCGGCATGCCCTCCTGTTGCCCTCTCAAACTCTCATAAAGCATATCAGTGACGATATTCCATATTCTATTTTTTTGCTTATATTGTCTATTGATTTGATCATATCTGAACAAAACTTAAATTTCAAGACAACACAAAACACAAGGAATCCAGTAATGCAAAAAGAAAAGTATTCCATCATTGTTTTTAGCGGCGAGTTTGATAAAGCTATTGCCGCATTCACCATTGCCACCGGAGCGGCGGCCACGAACCGGGAAGTGACCATGTTCTTCACTTTCTGGGGCTTGAATATTTTAAAGAAAAAGACCGGACGTTCGGCCGTGGGTCGCGGCTTTCTGGCCAGGTTCTTCAATCTGCTGATGGGCGGGCGCAAAAACCTTCCCCTCAGCCGATTCAACTTTGGCGGCATCAGCCCGAAATTGATGACCGGTATGATGAAAAAACACAATGTGGCGACATTGGAGGAACTGATCGAATCGGCACATGCATTGGGCATCAAAATTATTGCCTGTGAAATGGCCATGAATATCCTGGAAATCGAGAGAAAAGACCTTGTCGAGCAGGTGGAAGAGGTGATCGGCGTTTCTACTTTTCTGGACTATTCCAAAGACGCCAAAATTCTTTTCATATAGGAGAACACAAATGAGACACGTGCTGGATATTACAAAAGAGCATTGCCCGATGACCTTTGTAAAGACCAAACTCAAACTCGAGCAATTGGCCAAAGGCGACATACTGGAAATTATGCTTTGCGAAGGCGAACCCCTTAACAACGTACCCAAAACAGTGGAAGAACAAGGCTACCAGGTGCTCGAGGTTACCCAACACAATTCATTTTACAAAGTGGTTGTAAAAAAATAATAAAACTGCATAATCATTTATTGGCTATTTTCAAAATATAAATCAGGATACATTAAACAAAAACATGAACAGGTAATCTATTAAAAATTCAAATAAAATGAATGACAACAGGCACGCGATAATTTTTTCTTTTATTGCCGGACTGGTTATATACCCGTTTGTTGTTTTTGCTCAGAAAATTCCAACTTATGAGTCCGATGAAATCGTTGTCACTGCCGGCAGAATACCGGTGACTTTTTCAGACCTGACCCGCAGTGTCACGGTCATCGACCGCGAGGAGATAGAAACCGCACCGGTGCATAATGTGCAGGATTTGCTGCAATTCGCCGCCGGAGTGGATCTGCGGCAGCGCGGCCCTCTGGGCGTGCAGGCGGACGTGGCGATCCGCGGCGCTTCGTTCGAGCAGACATTGATTCTCGTCGACGGCGTGAAAATGAGCAACCCGCAAACGGGTCATCACAATCTGAACATCCCGGTTACTTTGGATGAGATCGAACGAATCGAAATCCTGAAAGGCCCGGACGCCAGGCTTTACGGTCCCAATGCTTTTGGCGGCGTCATCAACATCATCACGAGGCAAAGCGACGACAAACATGGGCACATAAAACTGACGGCCGGCGATTTCAATTTTTCGCAAACCGACTTTTCCGTCGCGCAGCCCATCGGCAGGTTCAACAACACGCTTTCACTGTCCCTGGCCAGGTCGATGGGCTATCACCGCAATACGGATTTTGACAACCGGACGCTTTTTTACCAGACGACGGCCGAACTGGGCGGCGGCGTCTTTCAGCTTTCGTCCGGCTATATGGACAAGGATTTCGGCGCCTATAAATTTTATTCAGAGCGCTTTCCCGATGAACGGGAGCGCATCAACGCCGGTTTCATGAATTCGGCATTGTCTTTTGACAAGGAAAATTATTCGCTTTCCGTCAAAGCCTATTGGCAGAGGCACAAGGATGATTTCATCCTCGACAGCGCAAGACCGGACTGGTACCGGAATCGCCACACCACCGGTTCGCACGGAATAGAACTGCGCTCTGCTTTCGAGTCGCGTTTCGGCGTCTCTTCCCTGGGAGGAGAGATCGCCGGGGAAGGCATCAAAAGCAGCAACCTGGGCAATCATTCGCGCACCCGCGGTGGCCTGTTTTTTGAGCAGACGTTGAGAGTGTCGAAAAACCTGACGCTTGTGCCCGGCTTTTCTTTTTACTACTACTCGGATTGGGGTTGGCAGATATGGCCGGGTCTCGATGTCGGCTTGCAGCTCACAGAAACGCTGCGGGCCTTTGCCTCCGTCGGACGTTCTTTTCGCGTGCCGACCTACACGGAGCTGTTTTACTCCAGTCCGGCCAATATGGGCAATCCTGATTTAAAGCCTGAACAGGCCTGGCAATATGAAACCGGTCTGCGCTGGCAGCAATATTTTTTGGTCGGCGAAATGGCCCTTTTCCGGCGGCATGGCCGACATCTCATCGACTGGGTTCGATACAATACGGATGAACCGTGGCAAGCACTCAATATAGCGCAACGGATGACAAACGGAGCAGAGATCAGCCTGACGTTCTATCCGCAGAGGATGAAAAATGATGCGCCAGTTCGCGAAATCCAATTGAGCTATAGTTACCTCGACGCGGACAAGGATGCCGGGCCGTACACATCCAAGTATTCGCTGGATTACCTGCGGCAGCAGTTTATTTGCAAAATAACCCATCGTTGGTTTCACAACGTAAAGCAATACTGGCGGCTGCGCTACGAAGAACGCTACGGCGGACAAAAGAACATGCTGGTCGATACCAGGCTTTACCTCGATTATAAAAATCTGGAATTCTATGTGCAAGCAAGCAATCTTTTCGACGCGAAATATGTGGAGATGGGGTTCATCCCCATGCCGGGTCGATGGATCATAGCCGGCCTCAACTTTCGTTGGCAAGCGAAAGTATTGGATTAGAAATGGTCGATGCATTGCAAGGAGAGAAAAGCTTGAACCGCGGAGGGTGGAGAGGTCGGAGATGAAAATTACTTTCAAAGTCCGGCGTCTCTGCGTTCTCCGCGCCTTCAGCGGTTTAAAAGTCAATAAAAGTATCAAAACTAAACAAAAGAGAATAAAATGAATGTCGCCCGTAACATGATCGATCTCGTCGGCAACACTCCTCTGGTTCGGCTCAACAAAACCGTGCCGCAGGGTGCGACGGTCTATGCGAAATTGGAGTACTATAACCCCGGCAGCAGCGTCAAGGACCGCATCGGTATGAACATGATCCTGGAGGCCGAGCGCAGCGGTCGGCTCAAGCCCGACACCGTAGTCATCGAGCCGACCAGCGGCAACACCGGCATTGCGCTGGCCTGGGTGTGCGCGGTCAAGGGCTATCGGCTCATTCTGACCATGCCGGAAACGATGAGCAACGAGCGTATAAAAATGTTCAAAGCCCTTGGCGCCGAGATGGTGCTGACCGCGGCGGAAAAGGGCATGACAGGGGCCATTGAAAAGGCGCACGAACTGGCCGATCATTTCGACGATGTGTTCATCCCGTCGCAGTTTGACAATCCGGCCAACCCGGACATCCATCGGCGCACCACGGCGCAGGAGATATGGCACGATACAGACGGCACGGTGGATGTCTTTGTTGCCGGCGTCGGCACCGGCGGCACCATCACCGGCGTCGGCGAGGTTTTGAAACAGAAAAAGCCTTTGGTCAAAATCATTGCCGTGGAACCGGCGCAGTCGCCGGTGCTGTCCGGCGGCCAGCCCGGGCCGCACATGATCATGGGCATCGGCGCCGGCTTTGTACCCAAGGTACTGAATCGGCAGATCGTCGATGAAATTCTGCCGGTCTCGAACGAAGAAGCGGCGATTATGACAAAACGGCTGGCGCGGCAGGAAGGGATCATTGCCGGCATATCTTCCGGCGCAGCGGTTCATGCTGCATCCGTGGTAGCGGCTCGCGACGAGTTCGCGGACAAGGTGATCGTTGTTTTAATTCCTGATACCGGAGAGAGATATCTCAGTTTATCATTATTCGAGGATTAAAATGAGTAAAATTAACCAGACAAATTTGCTCCACGACAGCTTTCAGCCCGACGCGCAATCGGGGGCGACGACGGCGCCGCTGGTGCTGTCCACTTCCTTTGCATACGACACGGCCGAGGAACTCGCCTCGGTTTTCGCCGGTCGGGCGCCGGGGTTCATTTATTCGCGCATCAACAACCCGACCGTGCTGAGATTCGAGCAAACCATGGCTGCGCTTGAAGGCGGTATCGGCGCCATTGCCTGTGCTTCCGGCATGGCGGCCATTACCAACGTTGTTCTTGCCTTTGTCAAACAAGGCGACACGGTGCTGTCCAGTTCGAGTCTGTTCGGCGGCACATTTTCGCTTTTTCAAAAGAATTTCAAGCGATTCGGCATCGACGT
>JAACEJ010000358.1 GCA_011682565.1 Actinomycetota bacterium
CTCCCGGGATTGAAATAACTTTTGACGGCAAGGAAATCGTTTATAACGATCTGGTTGCTGCCCGGCCGCATATTCTGGCGAAAATTTCGGATAACAGTCCCGTGCCGATAACCGACACCAGTCGAGTCGATGTTGTGCTGGATGGAAAGCGCATTAATTTTTTCGGCGCCGCGGCCGTGCTCAGTCTGCGAGCTGCTGGTGATGATCATTCACAGGGAATTATTGAGTTCAAACCGGAATTGCAGGACGGCGATCATCTTTTGGAATTCTACGTCAGCGACGCCAGTGGAAATCGAATTTATTCGCGGGTCGATTTCCGTGTGGTGAGTGAGTTGCAGATCAACCGCGTCGTCAATTTTCCGAATCCCTTTTCGCGTGCAACGGATTTCACCTTTGAGTTGACCCAGCCCGCACGGGTGGACATCAAAGTCTATACTGTTGCCGGCCGCCTGATCCGCTCGTTCGATGCCGGGTGGTGTAATGCCGGTTTCAACAATTTTCACTGGGATGGCCGCGATGCCGATGGAGATCGTCTGGCAAACGGCGTCTATCTTTATAAAATTTTCGCTGCCGGGGAAAAGAAGAAAGTGGAAGAAACAAGTAAGTTGATTGTGATGAGATGAAGGTGCTTGTGGTCGCAGAGAGAAAGAATGGTGCATTTACGAGTCGTTCGTAAAAAATCCGAAAATGTCATTGCGAGCGAAGCGAAGCAATCTGGATGTCGGCTAACGTGCTGTTTTATAAAGATCGCTTCTCCGATAATTCGGAGTAAACTCACGCTGCGCTCCTCGCGATGACACGCTTTTCGACTTTTTACGAATTTGTCATTTATGCAATATTAATGAATAAAAAAACAGTCTCGTTTCAGTTTTTTCATACCCGACAAGATTTCCTGCATTACCATATTTCAAATCAATTTGATACCAGTCTGAATGATCTCTTTTGCCAAAGGATTTCGCAAGTTGAAATCATAAGGAGGGAAAGGGATAACTTCTATATTGCTACTCACTGAAAGCGTTATTTTTCTAATTTTATCTTTATCAAAAATTCTATTACCATTAAAAATTTCAGACACCAATGCGATATCTATATCACTCCATTCATTATAATTTCCTTTTGCATAACTTCCAAAAAGCACAGCATCTTTTAACGGAATATTGTTGTTTTTTAAAGCGATTAAATATGTTTCAATCTTTTCTTTTATTTCAGTTGGGATTTGAACCATTTTAAGTAATCCTTGATCTGATTGAAATTCTTTTCTGTGTATTCCTTTGTACATGTTTCATAAGAATCAAATCTATAATCCGGATATCGTGTTTAGATATTAAAATCATTTACTCTGTCCAGAAAATATTTTCGTTCATCCTGAAGAATGAATGTGTTCTTCTTTTGTCATAAAATGAGAATCTGAATAAAATATTCTTTACCTGATATGTCCGCACACACACGTGATTACAAAAATTGAAAACCAAGCCTGCCTGAATTAAATAAATATCAAGGCGTCATTGCTGCGCCATTAATTGTTGTGATGCCCATTATAACGATATTGCTACCGGCGACTTTTGCTCGATGAGAGCGCGCAACCTCTTGCTGCTCGAATAAATGGCATGGATATCCATTTTTTGCTGCTCGCTCAGATTATTATCTTGTTCGTTTGAATAGAGCTCGTAGCAAAGCGCCTCAATAGCACCTGTAGCTAACTTTAAATCATCGAACCATTCCGAATCATCGAGTGGCCTGGCAATTTTTACGCGCCGGATGTTGCCATTGACGGGTTGCCGGCTTTCGTACGGCTCTTTAATTTTATTCATGCGAATTATATTTTCCACGATATTAACCAACTCACGATGCCCAAAAGGTTTGTCTAAAAAGGCTCGTAATCCCCACCTGAAGCATCCGTCCAGATTTTCTATGAAATTGGGGCGCGCAGTTAAAAAGACTACGGGAGTATTGCGGATTTCTTCATATTCTGAAAAAGTAGCCAAATTGCGGAGGAATTCCGTTCCATTCAAATCTGGCAAAAGATATTCCAAAACAATAGTATCAGGTTTTTCGATTTTGGCCTTTTCCAGTCCATCTTGTCCCCGACGGGCAGACATAAAATCAAATCCCGCACGGGTAAAAATCCGTTCGCCGATGACCAGCATATCGATGTTGTCGTCAATAAGCAATACCTTATAGTCCGACATGTTTTAAATATCCTCCCGCTGCATAAATTTAAAAAAGTTAAAGGATAATATCTTCCGAGTTTTCTTCTTCCAACAGAACTTTTTGCCTGTTAGAAATTTGCGGTAAATAAACCGAAAACACGGAACCGCGCCCTTCTTCACTTTCAGCCTCAACATGCCCGCCATGCATTTCAATGATTTGTTTGACAAGCGGCAATCCCAAACCGGTTCCCGTTATCTCACGAAGATTCTCGCTCTCGGTAACGCGATAAAATTTATCAAAAATCCTGGGCAGTGCTTTTGTCGGGATTCCATATCCCTGGTCGTGTACTTCAACAATAACCTGGTCCTGGGTGCTTTTCAGAACGAAATCAATTCGAGTGCTTCCGGGGCTGTATTTGATGGCATTGGAAAAAAGATTTAGAAAGACTTGTTCCATCATGCCGCTGTCCGCTTTTACATGAACGCTTTTTGCGGGTTCATGAATTTCAACGTCAATTCCTTTCCGTGTTGCAAGATAGGAATTATTTCCAACGACCATTTGTATGATTTCAAGCAGGTCCAGCTTAACTTTGTTCGGTTGGATTCTCCCGGACTCGATCCGTGAAATATCCAAAAATTTATTGATAAGATCACTCAGACGCGTCGCTTCTTTCAATATGATGCCGGCATATTCCTGGGACTGTTTTTTCGTAATATCCGAATCGAGAAGTAATTCACTGAAACCGGAAATGCTTGTGAGTGGAGACCGCAATTCGTGAGCAACCATTGAAACCAGTTCTGTCTTCATTTTATCTATTTCTTTTTGCTGGGTTACGTCGCGCAAAATGGTTACAATTCCCACCAGCTCACCATTGTCCTGCTGAACCCGCGCCGCCCTTGCCTGTAAAACCCGTGATTTCCACGAACGATTTCCCTTCACAGTGATTTCAGCGGCAGGCAATACTCGGCGCCCGGTTTTCGTTGCATCGGAAATCAAATTCGCCAGTTTGGGCTCCTGAATAAAATCCGTCAGCGGATGGTTCAAAACTTTATTTTCATCCAGACTAAACCACTTTTCCGCCGATGAATTGATGACCAGGATGGAAAGTTTTGGATCGGTGACGATCACGCCATCAGCGATGTTGCGTATGATGGTCTGTGTTTTATTCCGTTCAGCAATAATTTTTGCGAGGTTCATGTCATCGAGACGGCGGAGTTCCGTCGTCATGTAATTGAACAAACGCGCCAGACGCCCGACTTCGTCATCTGATTTTACTTCAATTTGGTGAGAAAAATTACCCCGGGCAATTTTGGTTGCCCCTTTGGTAATTTCAGATATTGGAGTAGTCAAATATCTGGACAGGTAGAAAGCAATAACACCCGCGAGTAAAAGCGCAAGAAAAACAACTCCCAGAAATTCGTGAAACAAACCACTGGAGCCGTTTAATATGCGGGAATCACTTCCCACCCAGAAAAAGATGAGTATTAACAGAGGCAGCATCGATGCTGTGATCAGCGCTAAAAATATTTTGCGAAAAAGCCTGCCCCTAATCTGCTGCCGAATCCAATTTGTCATTTTTATCCCTACCCTTCATCAACAACACAATTTCTACCCAAGGACTTGGCGTGGTAGAGTCTTTGGTCAGCCTGGTGAATCAGTTCTTCAAGATTCGTTGCATTTTCCGGAAATGTTGCCACGCCCATACTGATGGTAATTTTTCCATTCGGTTGGGTATCCTCGTTCTGAAATTTTTGATCTCCGACCAAAGTTCTTAGTTTCTCTGCAACAATTTTTGCGGCATTTTTATTCGTTTGCGGCAAAACAATAACAAATTCTTCTCCACCATAGCGCGCTGCAACGTCGATACTGCGGATGTTTCCAGTCATCAACTTTGCAACATTTCTTAAAACCTCATCCCCTGCAAGGTGGCCATACGTATCATTATAATTTTTAAAATGATCAATATCCATCATAATTAACGATACCTGAGATTTATGCCGTCTTGCTCGTTTAATCTCTTGCGTTAAAAACCTTTTGAAATAGCGATGATTATACAATCCGGTCAATCCGTCTTTTATGGCAAGCTCTCGTAATCGTTCTTTAGCCTGCTCAAGCTGGAAAACTTTTTCCTGCAACTGATCGTGCAATCTTTTTATCCGAAGCAGAGATTTGGTTCTGGCCAAAAGCTCGAGTTTATTGAACGGCTTGGTGATAAAATCATCCGCACCGGCTTCTATTCCTTTTACTTTATCTTCAATTTCGTTGAGAGCAGTGACCATAATAATGGGGATATATTGGGTTTTGTCATTGCTTTTCAAAATCCTGCATGTTTCAAAGCCATCCATCTTTGGCATCATAACGTCGAGGAGAACAAGGTCGGGATTTCCATTTTCAACCTGAACAAGTGCCTCCTCCCCGTTGCGGGCGAAAAGGATTTCATACCCCGACGGAGATAAATATTTCTGCATAAGTTGTATATTTACAGGAATATCATCAACAACAAGAATTTTACCTTTTTGGTTGTTCTTTAAACCTTCCAAAATGATCCTCATTTATCTGAAAATAGATAGCGAATATTTAATTCACGTGCGGCCATCGCTTCAT
>JAACEJ010000359.1 GCA_011682565.1 Actinomycetota bacterium
TTCTTTGAGATATTGATCACGACTGTAAAGAAAAAGATAATGCGTTTTCCAGTCATTAACAACACGTTTCACAGCAAAAGATTGATCGTATTTTTTTTGGTAAGCGAGTTTGGTGAGATAAGTATCGGTAATCAAACCGGCAATTGCAGCCTGCAGCCGGTTTGGAAAATTTTCTTTTGTCAGTGATTTGCTGTCTATTTCCAGAGGATGTTTCTGCAGCGCCCGACGAAAATCGGATATTGTCCAAACTTTGCGATCTACGGTCAGGAATGGAAGATCGGCATTTTGCTGTAACGGCAAAATTTCTTTTTCAAAATGAGACAAAGGGAGCATCGGTTTTTTTGCGCGGGTGAGATAAATGGGGCGTAAACTTGTAAGAACAACATTCCAGCCCTTTTCATAAAAATCGATGCGTTTTCCCTTCATCAACTTTTGTGCATATTGTCGGTAATTTCTTTGCACATAATAATCCCGCAGGCGCTTTTCAATGCTCTGCATCTGCAAATCCCGATTGGTCTGGCTCATTTCGATATCTTCAGACCAACCCAGGACTTTAATAAGGCGATAGCCGTTTTTCATTTCAACAGGATACAACACAGTTCCCTTTTTAACGTGATTATTAAAAACGGCGCTTTGTATCGCTTGGTCGATTTGTCCCCATTTCACATCCTGTTTTATTATTTTTGACAATTCATCCAGAGAAGTCCCATGGAGTGCATCCTGATAAATCCTGTCTGCGTTGTAATTATCCGGGATAAAGACAGCCTCCGTGTGAACGATTTTTTTTGAATTGAGGTACGCCTGTTTTATTTTTTCCTGCGGAATCCTGATTTGATCGACCACCATTTTTCTGATCAATCTTTCACGCATGGCTTGTTCTTTTATGCCCTGCAATCTTGCCTGCAAACTTTTGCGATGCACAAATTCGCTATCGGATTCGGCTTCCAGAGCAAACAATTTCTCCGCGATCAAAGAGTTCAGGCAAATACGTTTATCCTGAATATTATTTTCCCGGCAATAAACGGGGCGAATGGCAAATTCGCAACGGCGGATAAAATCGTTAACATAAATCGTATCCCGGGCAACAACGGCAAGAATCTGATTGGAAGGTACCGGTTGTTTTGAAGACTTTTTGCTACAGAAAAATCCGGGGAATATAAAAGCAGACAATAATAGTAAAAGCTGTACTTTTTCCCGCATGATCATTTTCATTCTTTAAGCAGAGGGTCAGTCATGAACCATTCGATATATTCTTTTATTTTTCCGGAAAGGAAATATGGTAAATTCAACAATTTATACGGTTTGCCGGCCGGCGTGCTGTTTTCAACAATTTCCAACTTGCCTTTGTACATACGAACAGCATAAGGATGATCGGATCTTTGAACGAATTGGTGCAGGGATCGCAAGACGCCCGTTTTACCTGCCTTAACTTCCACAGGAACAATTAACCCATCATACCGGACAAGCAAATCATCAGATTTAAAAAATTACGGCTGGAGGCCAACGAAATAATTAACCAGGCCGGTATCAAGAAACTGTAGTTTTGGCGATTTCTTCTGATCCGTCATTAAAGGTATTTGTACCACAGTCGAGGGGTAAATAAGATAAATAAAAAAAGTGACCTTGTTTCCTGTAAACGGCAGCGGACCGCTTAGATTATAACGAAGTTCGGTCTTGTGAAAAACATCGGCTTTGTCCAGGCCCACATAATCGTGCTTTGTCAGCCAATTACCGGTAAACAATTTAACACCACCGGTCAATTCGCTTCCACCTTCCTTTGGCGCCATGTTGACGATACCGCTCATGACCTTACCGTACTCGGCGTTAAATGTACCGCTGATAACTTCGATTTCCTGCACAGCGTCAATGTTTAAGCCGATACCCGACTCGACACCATCGATAAGATATTTCACTTCCCCTGTACGACCGCCGCGAAAGTGGCCGGCAACGACACCCGGCTGCAACGCTACTGCCGCGCCAACGCTCTCTAATTTAAAATTCTCAATATCATCCGTATTTGCACGGTATACTTTCCCGGTCGGACATTCAGGATGACGAATTCACCATTGCGATTTGCCGATGCACCGCGGGGAGGCAAAAGTTCGATCACTCTTCCGTCACCCCATAAATGTGTCAAAACGACTTCGGCCGCAGGTAAAGGCTCTCCTGTTTTGGCGTCGGTTATTTTTCCCGTAGCACCTGCAAAAACAAATTGAGACCCTATTAACAAAAGTAGTGCCGTTAAAAGAGCAAAAAGCAGCCATTCGTTTTTTCCCAAAGCAGACATATCACGATCTCCATAATGGTTCTAAAAAACTGTCTCCATTGAACAATCGTTTGCGGAAAATATAGAAAAGCAAGACTAAATATCAAGGTAAAAAAGTGATTTGAATCTGTGATTAGAGAATTGTTCGTGTGTAAAGAAAAGCTTTTTCATCTATGACAAATTCGTAAAGTCGAAAAGCTTGTCATCGTGGGGAGCAAAGCGATGGAGCGTCTAATAAACTGCACTTTAGCCGACATCCGGATTGCTTCGCCTCGCCTGTAATGACATCTTGGGACTTTGTACGAGCCGCTCATGCATCAAGAGCATTCTTGTATGCAAACTATTATGCACCGGCGGACAATTTTTGATAAATTGCCAATAAAAAATCGCGGTTATCCGCAGAAAGATATTTCATTGTTCCACCCATTCGGTTGAATGTTTTGAGGTAGCGCAGGTAATAGGCAGGATCGGTTGCCGGGGGCTCACCGTTTTTTTGCCAGTCCCAGGTGCTCTTTGCCAGATCGACGATGAGCATAAAATGATTGTCGATGTGTTTGCCTTCCTGAATAAACAGATTTTGTGACATGGAAAGGGATTTTTCAAAAATCATCGGGGACATAACGGCTGAACCAATGGAAAGATAAACGCCGCCATCCATATTTTTAACCGCATTGGCATAAGTCAGGAAATCGTGCAACGCTGCCCGTCCCAGGGCGGCGCCGTGATTCATCGGGTGTGTGTAAATAATATCGTGGCCGATCATCGGGTGCCCGGTAAAGGGAATGCCCAGCCGGTAAGCGGCGGCCTGAACGCAATATTTTTTATACGGAAATGGAATGCTCAGCCAGCCCGGTTGCAGGTCAAATTCCTTAATCCTTTGCAGCAAATCCAATGCGGCTGCTGCACGTTCCGTCCCTTCGCTTTCGTAAGATAAAACGATTTTGTCGATTTCATCGCGTGAGGGAATTTGAACGCCCTCATTTTCAACCATACTGCCGACAGCTTCGCCGTAACCTTTGCCCTCGAAAGCACCGGCAACAAGTGCAAGATTGATATATTTCCCCGTTTCTTCCCAAATGCCGAACTCGCCGCGTTCGACGTTGGCGCGCACGTCTTCACTGCTTTCCCCCTGAAAGGCAAACTCCCAGTCATGAATGATACCTGCGCCATTGGTTGCCAGGTGCGTCACCCAGCCGTCTTCCATAAGCTTAATTAACGTTGGTGCCATGCCGTTTTTAATGGTGTGTGCACCAAAAGCAAGCATGACAGAGGCTTTGTTTTCATGCGCCTTTTTAATGCGCTCAACCGTTTCGGTAACTGTTTTCACAAAATGTTCCGTTGCATTGCCCGGCTTTTGCGTAACCGGAATATGATCCCGCTCAATTTGCACCTTGTTCTTGCGCATGGAAAGGGGTTTGATTTTGAGTTTTGTGCGATCGAATTGTGGGTATGGCATTGGTTTTTCCTTTTTCCTTTTTCCTTTTTGTTGTTCAAATTTAAACGCAACTATCTTTAATCAACGGGTCCACTCTAAAAACCACGAATGACACGAATTTTAATAATTTATATTTCTATGATTCAGATAAGATCAATTTTCAGAAATTCTTGAAATTAGTTGTTTCTACCTCTTGGTAATAAACTCATCCATTTAATACCATAATTTCATCCGGCGAAGCCGTTCCCGTTTGCCGCAGTTTTTTTACCGTTACCGCAGCGGCCATGTTGGCAATCTGCATCGCATCCGGGATTTCAGCGCCGCTTCCGATGGCCGAGGAAAATGCACTGATGCAGGTATCCCCGGCGCCGACGCTGTCGATTTCGCCGCTTAACGGGATGCCCGGGACGGTGAGCGATTTTTCTTCATCAATATAAATCATCCCGTGTGCGCCGCGCGTCATTAACAAGGGGGAGCGAATGAGCCGCTGTGCCTGTTTTGCTTTCTCGATACACAAATCCGTATCCTCTTCAGAAAAAGGAGAATCACCCAAAATACGGGCAACTTCGCCGGCATTAACTTTGAGAACCACGCCCCTCAGCTTTTCTCCGTTCTGTCGTAAATCCGCAAAGAACTTGCACTGCGGATTTGAGGCAATGAGATTATTGAGAATCTCAATCCCTCTTTCATTGATCAACGGATTTATAAACTGTTGATTAATGATGACAACATCAAGATCTTTTATCTTGGCCGCAAGTGTGTCGAGCACGTCATCCTGATTTTCGCGGGTCGGCACATTTGTGGAACCGAAATCGAGGCGGTTGTCCTCCTCAGTGCCGATCATGGGTTTGATGTAAGCACAAGTATCCCACGTCCCCATGACTGTTTTCAAAAAATCCGTGTGTACGTCGATTTGCTGCAACAGGTAGGTCAATTCTCGACCGAAAATATCATCTCCTATAAAGCCGAAAACAAAAACATCCCGAACACCGATAGCGTGCAGGTTATTGACGACATTACTGGCCGATCCGAGATGGGTTGTAATG
>JAACEJ010000360.1 GCA_011682565.1 Actinomycetota bacterium
AAATTATTATTGAAAGCCTCATCAATGTACAGGAGAATATCTATGCGTTGGTTGCCTTTTGTTTATCAGTATGCTGTAATGCTGGTTGTTTTTTTTATCGGGATTTATTTGGCTGTTAAAAGCAAAAATCTTGATCCCAAAACTTCCTACGGGAAAAAATATTTGTTTATCCTTATCGGTGGACTTTTGTTCATGATGATATTGCAAGCCTTCCTGCAGTTCATTGCTCCAATCATATAATCATAACCTTTCATATTAAAGTACGGAGAAATCTATGCACCCCACAGCCGGGACTCCCCTTGATCTCTGGATTATCATTGCTTACTTTGTCGGCGTCATGGCTTTTGGCAGTTTTTTTGGCAAGTTCATCCGCGGAACTAAAGAATTTTTCTTTGCAGGACAAAAATTGTCCTGGTGGCTCATTGCCATGTCCAGTATTGCCACGACTGTCGGATCGTATAGTTTTGTAAAATACTCACAGGCTGCTTTCAAATATGGTTTTTCGTCGACGCAAACGTATCTGAACGACTGGTTTTGGATGCCTTTCTGGATGTTCGGTTGGTTGCCGATCATCTATTTTTCCAGAATTGCCTCTGTACCGGAATATTTTGAAAAGCGCTTTGACCGAAGAACGCGCACCGCTGCAACAGTGATTATGCTCCTCTATCTCATTGGTTATGTTGGCATCAATCTTTATACTATGGGTGTGGCGCTTCACCGTTTGCTCGGATGGAATATTTTTACTGCCGCTGCATTGACCGCCGTTATTTGTGCTGTTTACGTTACCTTTGGCGGACAGACGTCGGTGATCATGACCGATTTGCTGCAGGGATTTTTGCTGTTGATCGCCGGTTTTGCTCTGTTTTTTATCGGATTGCATTACGTGGGTGGATTTGATGCTTTTTGGCATCATCTTCCCATTTCATTCAAATCCGCTCTGCCTGCTTTTAACAAGCCGCCTGAATTTAATTTTGTCGGCGTCTTTTGGCAGGACGGGATGGCAAATTCCGCTGCTTTTTATTTTATGAACCAGGGAATCCTGCTGCGCTATCTTTCCGCGAAAAGCGTTCGTGAAGGAAGAAAGGCTGTTACTGCTGTTGTCCTTGTTCTTATGCCCCTGGCAGCGTTTGCCGTTGCCAATGTGGGATGGATAGGCCGTTCCATGGTCAGCCTGGGTTTGCTCGATGCAAGTATTGATTCCCGCGATGTTTTTGTTGTCGTTTCCGAAGTTCTTTGCAAACCCGGTGTGTTCGGCCTTATTCTGGCGGCTCTGATTGCTGCGCTCATGTCTACTGCGGATACGCTCATCAACGCAGTGTCTGTTATTTCGGTGAATGATATTTATCGTCCCTATATCAAAAAGAATGCCTCCGACAAACATTATCTACTGGTAGCCAGGATTGTTTCTGTTGTCACGGCGGGAATTGGAATTTTACTGGTACCTGTTTACATGGGCTTCAAAACGATTTACGCTGCTCACGGCGCTTTTACCGCCATGATGACGCCTCCCATCGTTGTGGCTATTCTTTTCGGCGCCTTTTGGAAACGCTATACACCAAAGGCCGCTTTCTGGACTTTGCTCGGAGGCATGGTCATTATTTTTACCTCGATAAAATTTCCCGATATGATCAGACCATTCAGCCAGGGCGTACCGGGAGATGACGGCTATACATACATGCGTGCCTTTTTTGGACTGATTGTTTCGGGCGCCATTGGAATCATTGTCACCATGTTCACAGAACCTCGTTCCGATGAATCCGTCAAGGGGCTTGTTTTTGACAGCATTCAGGATGCAATGATGAAATTCAAAGGCGGTAAACCTAATCTGAAGCCCGGCAAAAAAGTTCCCGTTGCTCTGAAACTGGTTGCACCCGACGCTCAACAGATTGATCAAGTTCGAGTATCCGTTGAAGATATGCGCAGGATGCGCGCGAACGAAGGAGATTTTGCAAATCTTTCCGATGCTCGCTGGTGGACGGGAGGCCTCGCTTCTGCAAATGTTGTGTTAGGTGCTCCACATGAAGAAGCCGGAGTTGTTTATGTGAATGAAGACCTGTTGAAGCAGGAAAATGTACCGGCAAAAAGGCCGCTGGTTATTGAAAAGATAATTTAAGATGATTAACTTTCACGGGAGAAAAAAAGACGGAAAAAAGAGAACGGGGGCCGGAAACCGGAGATCGAAATCAGGTAACCAAAAATCGGCGATCAGAGATCAGGTTGTTTTAGCTATCAGAGCTAATTGAAAGTAGATTTTTATGAGAGAGAAAATTAACGGAAAAACGATTCTGATCACCGGCGCTTCATCGGGGATTGGGTATGAACTGGCGAGGCAACTTGCAGAAAGAGACTGCCGACTGATTCTCATTGCCAGAAGGGATGAACTGCTGCGACAGCTCATAGACTCGTTGCCCGATGGCGGTGAGAAGCATAGATATTACAAGTGCGATGTGTCCGATCAGGGGACAGTCGAAACGGTTTGCCGTGATATTTTAAACTCCGGAACTGTCATTGATATTTTCATTCTCAATGCCGGTGTCAGCAGCGGATACAAGCCCCCGGATTTGGATATCGAAAATATCAAACTCCAATTCGATGTTAATTTTTGGGGTGTTTTGTATTTTCTCAAATACCTGCTGCCGCCAATGATTGAACGAAATGACGGTCTTGTTGCCGCAACAGGCAGTCCTGCCGGTTATCGGGGAATGCCGAAATCCGCGCCTTATTCTGCCAGCAAGGCGGCGCTCGACCGCTTCATGGAATCACTGCGAATCGACTTCTGGAGCACAAACGTTCATTTTACACTTATAACTCCGGGATTTGTCAAATCGCCCATGACGGATAGCAATGATTTTTACATGCCGTTTTTAATGCCCGTCGAAAAAGCGGTAAAAATTATTATTAAAGGTCTTGAGAAAAAAAAACCTGAAATTTGCTTTCCGTTGAGATTGTGTTGTATTGCAAAATTCGCTCGAATATTGCCCCCTCGTTTTTATGCGTCGATTATGCAGAACAGAAGGAAATGACAAATTCGTAAAGTCAAAAAACATGTCATCGCGAAGAGCGAAGCGATAATGCGATCATAATAAAACAGCACTTTAACCGACATTCAGATTGCTTCGCTACGCTCGCAATGACATTTTGGGACTTTTTACGAAGGACTCATAAATTCAAAATTTATTATCGAATTTCCATTTATTGAATGAATAATTAAACTCGTGCAAATGCTGAAAGACCTTCTCCAGTTTGTAAGACCATTTGACTGCCCAATTGAAAAACTGTTCGTCGGTGTTCATTGGACGGTCGTGATGAGCCGGGTATGCGGTATTGCCTCGACCCAGGTTGAACCTCCGCCGCATTTTAACCAACAAATTCGCGACGTGGGGCATTTGCATGAAAAATTAGCTTTTGAACTCGGCCAATTTGTTCAGTCCGAAAAATGGCTTGAGGCTTCTATGGGAATGGCTGCGATCAATTCTCTAATCGAAATCGATGAAAATAAATGCAAAAATGAAAACGCTTACGATACTATTTGTGAAAAAGGGGCGGGGAAAAATGTGGCGATTATCGGCCATTTTCCTTTTGTAAAGAAACTAAAATCCATAGCCGGAAAACTGTGGGTTATCGAATTGCAGCCAAGGGATGATGATTATGACGCTGATCAGACATCTGACATTTTACCGAAATGCGATGTGGTTGGTATTTCCGCCACAACGCTGATTAATCATACGCTTGAGAACGTCCTGAAATATTGCCGGCATGATGCGTTGAAGATAATGATCGGTCCCACAACACCCATGTCTTCTGTATTCTTTGATTATGGGATCGACGTCCTGGCAGGTTCAAAAATATACGATTCCCAGGGAATCATTCGCGGAATAGAACAAGGGGGGAATTTCCGGCAATTACATGGGATCAAAGTTCTGACAATGCGAAAATAATGGACTTCATCAGGCAAAATAAAAGTTGAACTTTAATCGTCGGGATGATAATATGATATTAAAACTTTTGTTCGTTTCGATCCTTTTTATTCACGGTTTAATCCATCTTTTGGGTTTTGTTAAGGAATGGCAACTGGCGCAAGTTAGCCAATTAACCGGAGCCACGCTTTTCCCATTATCGGGCAACCTATCTAAAGTGGCAGGTTTGTTATGGCTGCTTGCCTTTATACTTTTTGTCGTCTCATCATCTGCTTATTTGTTGGGCCAGGATATTTGGTGGATGGTTGCCTTTTGGGCTTTGCTTATTTCTCAAATACTCATTATAATTTATTGGCCGGACGCAAAATTCGGAACAATTGCCAATATTATTATTTTTATTGTTGTTTATTTGTCTTTTGCCACCGCTCATTTCAATAAAGATGTAAAGATTGAAATGAACTCCTTTTTATCAAAAACTGATGCTCATGCTGAAAAAATCGTAACAAAGGAAATGCTCGAAAATCTTCCCATTTGCATTCAAAAATGGTTGGTAAACTCTAAAGTACTGGATAACAAAAATATTTATACAATTTATTTAAAGCAAAAAGGGGAATTAAGGACAAAGATGGATGGCAAATGGATGCCCGTGGAGGCTGAGCAAGTCACAAGAGTTGAAGAGCCAGGGTTTATCTGGAGTGCAACGATTCAGGCAGCACCTTTCATACACATTCGCGGAAGAGACAAGTATGAGAATGGAAAGGGGAACATGCTCGTAAAATTGCTTTCATTCATAACTGTTGCCGATTCAAAAGGAAAGGAGACGGAT
>JAACEJ010000020.1 GCA_011682565.1 Actinomycetota bacterium
CATTCTCCACTTGTGTAGTAATGTTGTTAATAAATGCAACTTGAATTCTATTTTCTAAGAGCAAGTTTAAAACTTCAGCGGGCTTAAAATTACTTTTCGAAACTAAATCCCAGAGTCTAGCAGAACTTAGTATTGTTTTTGAATCCATATAGAGCCCACTACCTAAAGGCCCAACATTTACTTTATGATTTGCTAGTTGATTTAAATAATAAATATCAGGATTATTTGTAATAATATAGATTGATTCAGAATAAAATGTCATAATACCCGTTAATTTTTTTATTTTTTCCTTAAATGGAGCCAGTCCATTTTCAGCTAAAAAAGCGATATCATTCTGCACAATTGCAAAGTCAATTTCATTTCTTTCAAGTCTTAAAACATTATCAACTGAACCATGTGTTTCCACTACCTCAATTTTAAATGGAATTTCTGCAATAGCGCAAATAGATTCTATACTTTTACCCAAACGGAAATAATTGCCGCCTTTTGTTGCAGTTCCTAATTTAAAAAGCTTTACAGAGTTTCCTTCGACTAAATGTGTTTGTAAAAATAATGAAATTACAAAAAATAAGAAAAAAATATTTTTCATTTTTTGATTCCCCAAAATTGGATTCTTATAATTTGTTTATTAAAGGGTGTTTAAACAACATTTGCTAACAATTGACGTTTATTGGTGTTAGACGTAAATATTTATTATATTACTTTGAAGCTAATAAATATGAATTATGCAATGTTGAGCCCATACTGAAGAATACACATAACCTGAATCAGATAAAAGAGTTACACGATAATTCCAATGACAGTATATTACCGTTCAAGCTTAAAAGCAATGCCAAGGTGATCAAGGTTGTTTTGGCGATTCCAGATGTCACCTGCTTGGCAACCAAGTCTTCTCAGCTTTACCAAAATGGACTTTTACGTCAATAAAATTATTTGCCGGCATATGGTTTTTATTTAAATTCTATGGTTCATTTTCAACAACAAGCATCACAGTTTTCAACTTTCGCCTCTGCTGCAGATTATGTGCATGGGTCATCGTCGTCTCAACGCCATCATGATCGGTTAATTTCTGGATCGTGTGAATATCATTATCTTCTTTCGGCGGATGGGTTAAAAATTGATTGATTTCTTTTTCTCCCATGTCTTTGGGAAGGTTTTTGTTATGGTAAAGAATGAACTTGCGAATCCAGTGTACATACGCCTCCTTAGTCCTTTTGCTGTAGTGTTTGGTCCTGAGAATCCGGCGTACCTGGTCAGGGAGTTTTGGCTTTTGGATGGGAAAAAATATACTCCGTCGTTGCTCAAGAAAATCCCCATTTTAATGATTCGGAGTTGAAGGAAGTGGAAAAGTTAAAAGTGGTTAAACTATAAAGGTAACTTTTTTGTTCAATAAAACGATTTGTCGGGAGAAAAGCAAGGGATTTTTTGGGAAAAAAATGTGATACCTGACTTTATTCTTTTCATTTTTATGTAAGGGTGACACGATTTATTGCACTTGCCCCAAGCGGTAAAATGATTTGCCGGATTTCGATGAAATTCTTCTCGTGAATAATGGCGGCCAATTTGTATCGGTCGGAATATCTATCCGATTCTATCCCCGTGTATTGAAGGATAGCGTTTTGCAGGGCGTCCCATTCCAGCCAGGCCAGGAATTGTTCGTCCTCGTCAAAACGCAGTGCGGCCCCGATCTGTGAAAAAGAGGCCGCAACAATGCTTTTAATCGGCTTTCCGGTCAAGTATTTTTTTAACCGGCTGTTGCCGTTGATTTCCCGGCCGCAGGTGATTTTAGAATAATCATAGTCGAGCAAAACTTCATCGAGGTTCAGGCGAACCACGATGCGGGAGGTTGTGTCGGTGCAGCAAGCCATAAGCGGAAACCGAACTAATCCACCCAATCCGCAATGAAAACATTGGTGTCGTGGGGGTTTTTGTTGAAACGATTTGAGGAAAAGGCCAGCTTTTTACCGTCGTGGGTGAACATGGGAAAGCCATCGAATTCATTAAAAAAAGTAATCTGCTCCAGGCCGGTGCCGTCATCGTTAATCATACATAAATTAAAATCCGGGCGTCTGGGGTCGGTACTGCCGATGTTTGAGCAGAAAATAATACGCTTATTGTCGGGAAAGTAAAACGGCGCAAAGTTGGCAAATTCGTTGTGTGTTATTTGGCGCTTGTTGCCGCCGTCGGCATCCATGACCATGATCTGAAAGTTGGATGGCTCGATAAGTTCTTTTGCGAGTAAATCTTTGTATCGTTTTATTTCTTCCGGCGTATTCGGATGATAGGAGCGATAAACGATTTTTGTGCCGTCCCAGGAGAAGAAGGGACCGCCGTCATAGCCCAATTCGTGCGTCAATTGTTGCAGATCAGAGCCGTCGAGGTTTACGGTGAAAATGTCCAGGTCGCCGTTGCGCTGAGAAGTAAAAACGATTTTATCGCCTTTAGGAGAAATCGTTGCTTCGGCGTCATATCCCGGTGCAGGAATGAAGGGTTGCGGATCAGAGCCGTCGCTGTTGGCCTGATACAAATCATACGTTTTGTAAACTTTCCACACATATCCTTTGGAAATATCCGGCTTGGGTGGGCAGTTCGGACCTGCTGCATGGGTGGAAGCGTAAATGATCTTTTTATCACCCGGAAGAAAATAGGAGCATGTGGTTCGTCCCTTGCCGGTGCTGACCAGTTTTTTATCCGAGCCGTCGATGTTCATGGTGAAAATCTGGTCGCATTTGTATGGAGGATGCGTGGACTGGAAAATTAATTTATTCTCATTAAAACTGAAATAGGCTTCGGCGTTTTCGCCAATGTCCGTCAGCATTTTCAAATTTGCCAGATGTTTTTCTTGCGGCAGCGGTTTGATTGTATTATTGCCGGTCGTTTGCGCCGGTTCTTTTTCCTGGCGGTTGCAGGAAATAATGATCGACAGTAAAAAGAAAAAAAGCAATTCTTTTCATTTGGGTTTCCTCTGTTTTATATTATCTCTATCGGCCATTCTTCAAAACCATTTTTACGTCCCAAGCAGGAACTTGGGACGGAGAGAATATTTGCTAAACCTGCGGGAGGTTAATGGACTTTTGAGCTTTAAATCGTTCAAACACCCGGAGTCGCAGAGAACGCGACATCCCCCGGGGTTTTAGGAGAGGGCTGCTATGCCTCAAGCTGCGTTTGCATTCTCCGTCCACGAAAGGCAACGAGAATTACCAGCGCCATGGTGGCCACGGTATAATAAACAAAGGCAGGTATGGGCACGGAACCGCCCTGAGCATAAGAGTGCAGTCCGGATAAATAATAATTCACACCAAAATAAGTCATGATGACCGAACAGAAAGAGACGAGCGCAGCGATATTGAACGCATAAAGGCTTTTCAATTTCGGGATCAGATGAAGGTGGATGACCACGGCATAAACCAGAATGGTCACCAGCGCCCAGGTTTCTTTCGGGTCCCAGCCCCAGTATCTTCCCCAGCTTTCGTTCGCCCAGACTGCGCCGAGAAAATTGCCGATGGTGAGCATCACCAGACCGATGATTAAGGTTTGTTCGTTAATCAGCGAAAGTTCTCTTATGGATAATTCCACCCGCGCCGCATTCTTTTTGGTTTTGAAGGCAAACAGCAGCAGCGTAATGAAGGCCAGCAGCGAACCCAGTCCCAGAAAACCATAACTGGCGGTGATCATGGACACGTGAATTGTAAGCCAGTACGATTTGAGCACAGGAACGAGGTTGGTGATCTGCGGATCGAGCCAACTCAAGTGAGCGACGAAAAGCGTCAGGCCTGCCAGTATGCTGGTGGCTGCCAGCGGCATGGGTTCGTTTTTGGAAAAAAGAAAACCGGCTAAAACCGTTGCCCAGGCAATATAGATCATGGATTCATAGCCATTGCTCCAGGGAGCGTGTCCGGAGACATACCAGCGCAAAGCCAAACCGACGATGTGAACCAAAAAGCCAATGAAAAGAATGCCTGCTGAAATCCTGGTCAGTAAGCGGACGTTCGCTTTGGCAAAGAAAATTTTAATAAATGCGAGAATGAGCAGTACAAAGCCCATCAAAAGATAGACCAGCGTAAGCCTGCCGAAAATATGACCTTCGTTGAAAAAGATTTCTGCCTTGATTTTTGACGGTGATAGAATGACGGCAGCGCCCGTCGTTGTTTGATAAGCTTTGATCTTTTGCAAAGCCTCGTCCGCAGCAGTCCAATTATTGTCGCTCATTGCACGGTTTACGGCGCGTAAATAATTCTGCATCATGGTTGTGACGTGCGTCGCTTCATCCTCAGGAAAGTTTTTCTTCAGGTTGACGAAACTGTACCAGGTATGGTTGGGATCACCCGGTTTGGGGAAAATGCGCAAAAGATGGCCGAGGTAAATCATATAACAAATACTGACTCGTTCATCCACGTGGAGAATTTCTTTGTCGAATTTGTTTTGCATGGATGCCTGTTTCCGCTGCGCTGCTTCGATCTGATTTTTCAACTTGTATTGATTCGTGTGCGGATCAAAAAAGTCGAGAAAAGAGGCACGCTTTTGGTCGTTTTCGATTCCGAGAATTTTTTTCACTAACGGATGTTTTACGCGGATCATATCGACTCTTTGCCACAAATTTGGTTTGACCAGCATACCGAGAAGAATCTGATCCGGGTGCAAACCCATGATCGAACCTTTGCGCGAAACTTTGTTCATTATCTCGTGAGCAAAAGAATTCATCGGCTTTATCCGACCCTCGGAATCCTGAATCAGCAGTTCGCCGAATTTATTAGCGTGTTCAAGGCTTATGTTTTTTAAAATATTGATGGACTGCGTCGTTGCGGTTTGCGCATTTGCTTTTGTGCCGATGGCGGCCAGTGCAAGAAAGGTGATCATTAATGCAGCTTTTTGTGCCTGGATTTTGCGCACCTGTTTTCCAAGAATTCTGAATCGGCTTTTCGGATTTAAAAAGTTGAGCAACAGGCCAAAGGCCAATAAAATGTAACCGATGTAAGTGATGAACGTCCCGGGATCATAAGAAACGGAGAGTATCGTCCCTCTTTCATCCTGATCATAAGATGATTGGAAGAACCGGAGTCCGCGATGATTTAAAATGTGGTTCATATAAATTCGGAACGGCTCGTTGATTCCTTTTTCCTGATCTATGAGAACAACCTCACTGGCATAAGAAGACGGGCTGTTGGAGCCGGGATAACGGTCGATTTGAAAATCCACGAGTTTGAGCGAAAAGGGGAGAGGTATTTCAACAGAACCATAAGCGAGGTCAATGTCCATGTTGGCCAGTTTGATATGCTGCGGATCGCCTTGCATACCGCGGCGGCCGAACAGGGTTACCTCTTGCGATTCGTCTCCTGCATTCACATCCAGAACAAGGGCAGAGGACTCGGCACCGTCACGATGTTTTGTTACAGCAACGGCTTTGATGGTGGCGGAAGGATAGTATTCTCTCAGCACAAAATGAGTTGCCCCGATCGAATAGAGTACAAGGGGATTGAACTCATGTTCTTTGCCCGCCTCCAAAGTTGTTGTGCTTTGGTTGGACATGGAGGTAATGTTTACATCCGAATTGGATATAAAAACAAGCCCCTGATCTTTTATTTTTATGTTGACCTCGGGAATCGGATCGTTGTTTTCTTTGCCAAAAGTGAAAACCACACTGTGGAAGCGCAATTCATCGGACAGACCGAGAATGGCGCTTTCCGGCCTTTTTCCTTCCGAGATCATCATCCTGAGCAGCGGAACACCCTTTTCAGCGGCGACGACTTTTTCAGCGGCATTGGGGATAAAATTTTTATAACGCAGGCGAACGCTTTTGCCGTCAAGTTTGATTCTTTCGGAAAAATAATTGCCGGAAATGCTCGACATGATCAAAGATTTTCGATGTTCGATTGTTTTCCCATCAGCACTGATTTTGACCTGAAGATATACTTTTGCAGAGGTGATGCTGTTGGATGTGCTTCCTTCACGGATATGCATTGTGCCTTCATAACCGATATATCGCGTGGCCGCGGCACCTAAAAAGATGACAATAAATGAGAGGTGAAATATAAGGGATAATCGTTTTCCTTTTTTCCACATCTTGTAGCGAAAAATATTTGCCACGAGATTGATGACGAGTAAGGTTAACAGGAGTTCAAACCATTTTGCATTATACACAACAGCTTTGGCTGTTTCCGTACCAAAGTCATTTTCGATAAAAGTGGCGGTGGCAATGGAAACGGCAAAAACAACAAGAAGTACAATCATTGTTTCCAAGGATAAGAATATATTTTTTATTAATTTCATTATTTACCTCGATTTTGAAAATTAATTGAGATCGATTTTATCAGCAAGAAAAAGTATCAATTTAAAACGACATTCTCAACATTTATATTCCATTTCAGGTGTTCTGCTTTGAAATTGCAACAGTTATTGAAATACTTATTGCATTAAATTGAAAAAGTTATTATTCTGTTAAAATGTGTTTTTATTTATTATTGAGAAACTATGATTAACTGGGAAATAGCACCTTTTGTTGTGTGGTGCATCATCATTCTTATCGGCCTGGTGCGAAGTGTCGGCGAGTGGTCCGGCATTCGCTTTTATTTGCCAAAGAGGAAAAAGCGTTCAAGGGAAAATTCTCTTGCAGGCCGGATAATGGGCAATGTTGTCTCGTTTTCTTCCGGTTTACAATACAAGCTGGAAGAACGCAAGGAACTATTTCAAAATGAATATGAAATTGATCATGCGCTCATGGATGAATATGTGAAATCCATGCTTGAAAAGCGAATTATTGAAGGATTCATTCTGACGGAAGCTACAATCCCTTCCCCCTGGAATACGATGAAGCCGGTTGAGGGCTTTCGCGTTTTGGAGGACGAGGGATATGATGAAAAGGGTGAGAAAAATATAGTTGCTGCTGTATCGGCTGAAAATATATTTTCCTTGCTGCATAAAGTTGTTTTCTGGTTGGGAGGGGATATCTCTGTTGCAATTACAGATCACAATCAAAAAGATGGCAAGGTTCGCAATTATGCGGCTTTTAACAAAGACGCTATTATCCTGTGGAGCATTTTTCAAAATCACCGTTGGTTGATACAAAATAATGGTGATATAACAGTTTCTTTATGGACAGAGTCAGGTGAAATTGAATGTCATTTAGAGACAACGAAACTTTTTGTGTCCTTTACAAAAAACAGCAAGCCGGTAAAGCAATTTTTGGAAGAATTTGGTTTGTACGAAAACCGAAAAATGCAATTTTTTCCCGAGGGGGGAGTAATCACTTTGAATAAATGGAGAAATTCGGACGAACTGCAAAAATTGCTGAATGGATTGAATAGCGAAGAAATGCAAGCCTTTTAGGCAATATCGAGTGGCTATTGCAAAAAGAGATGTGCAATTAAGATTTTTACGCCGATAAAGATGAGAATCAATCCTCCAAGGACTTCCAACGCCTGACCGAATTTTTCACTGAGCCTCGTTCCCAGATGAATTCCGACGAGTGAGAGACTGGCTGTTACGACGCCGATGATAACGCTGGGATACCAGATATTAATATCCAGAACAGCGAGACTAAGGCCCACGGCGAGCGCGTCGATACTGGTCGCAACAGATAACGCGACCAGGTTCCACCCGCGAGACGGATTGTTTTGCATCTCTTTTTCTTTCCCTTGAAAACTGCCGTAAAGCATTTTTGCGCCGATGAAGAAAAGTAAGAAAAAAGCAATCCAATGGTCGATAGCGGCAATGAACGGCGCAATATTGATCCCCAGGAACCAGCCGATAATCGGCATGAAAAATTGAAACAAGCCGAAATGAAAAGAGAGCCGAAAGATGGCGCGGCGATCAATAAATTCCCGATGGGTGGCAACGCCAAAAGACACTGCAAAAGCGTCCATGGCCAATCCGACAGCAATGAGTAGTATTTCAATAAAGCTCATAAGAAGGTTAAGGTTGTTTATCAGCCATATCGATTTTTAAGAAAAATAATCATTATTTCAACAAACGGCAATACGAAAAAATTAAAATATAGAGGTAAAAAATGGATCGTCGAAGATCCCTGAAAAGCTCTGCACTGGGTTTGCTCGATGCAGGATTGTCATCGTCCCCAAGTTTTTCCGCAGGCTCCCCAAAACCGAACTTCGTCATCGTTTTTGCCGATGACATGGGTTTTCTTTCCCTACGATAAAATCGGTTTGCCGCAGCGGGAAATTATACTGCCGCAGGATGTCGTGATTTCTAAAGTGGCAACGACCATGGATTTGTTTACAACTTTTGCAAAAATGGCGGGAGCGGATATTCCGCACGACCGGCCGATTGATGGCAAAGATATTTTGCCCGTGTTGCAGGGAAAGAAAAAATCACCGCACAAGGTTTTGTATTATTATCGTCGGGACAGACTCACCGCAATCCGGGCTGGCAAGCTTTACGACCTCGAAGTCGATCCGTCTGAAAAATACGACTTGGCGGACAAACATCCGGAGATCGTGGCTATATTAACAAAACGTGCACAGGACTTTCGTGATGAAATTTCCAGCAGAAATGAAAATCGGGGATTGCTGGATGAAATATCGAAAAGATAGAAAAAGTAAAAACGGAGGCCTGCATGTAGCTGCCAGGGTATTGTGGAGATATGGAGAGGGAAAGCAGAATTTGCGTGCAGCCAGGTTACAACCCACAAAGAGGGTCAGGGAAAAAACTTGCCGCAAAAAGTGGCCTCAACTACCCAACTGGGACATATTTGATTCATTAAGATCAGCTTTTGTGGCGTTTGCGCCACGATTGTGATCTTGTAAATACTCTTCAATAATTTCTTGCTGCTTCTTATCCGCTTCAGCACCGATGTGCGTAATTGCTATGGCTATAAATATTAAAGAGATATAAGCGATTATCAGGATAATCCAGATCATGCTTATTCCGCCATTTTTACACTCGTTTATTGCTTAAATCTTTATAGAATAACGTTCAAAGTTTGTACCACACTTATTCATCAAATCAGCCGATGTTTCCCGGTAAAATTATGTTTTTGTATTTGCCATGCAATGTGCTGCTTGCCGGAGCGCTTTTTGTTTATTTTGAATAAATAAATAGGATTTATTATTTATTTTTTTTAAATTCTAAAATTAATTTAATTTTTAATTATCCAAACAAGGAGAAAATAATGAGAAAGATTTTGGCGGTATTGACTGGGATTTCTATTCTGGTTGTTTTATCGTGCTCTGGCGGCGGTGGTGTCGTGAAATTGGATAAAGGAACGCCTGCTTACGAACTGGCTAAGAATATTTCCACTAAACTTCCGTTCTTTGATCCGGACAAAAACAATGTCATCGTCACTACAAAAGATTTCAAAATTACAACGGGTGAAGTCTTTCAGGATATGGCGACCAATTTTGGTAATCGTGTTTCCCAGTTGAAATCGCTTGGAGCCGATCGCCTGAAAAGCATTATTCAGCAAAATGTTGCGGGCCTGGTAAATAAAAAACTGCTTGTAAATGCAGCGAAGAAAGCCAACATTTCAGTTTCCGATGCTGAGGTGGATAGTGTTTTACAAGTGCAGTACACCCGTGCCGGCGGTAAGGATAAATTTCTTGGTTTTATTTCAAAAAATGGATTTGATATTGATTTTGTGAAGAATGATATCAGAACAAATCTTATCATTCAAAAGAACCTCGATGAACAACTGGCTAAAGAAACAAAGGTCTCCGACGAAGATGTGCAAAAGGCTTATAATGAAGATAAAACGGCAACAGTCCAGCACATTCTTTTGAATACTCGTGGCAAGAGCGATGCGGAAAAAAAGGAAATCCATAAAAAAATGGAAGGCATCCTTGCAAGGGCACGAAAGGGAGAAGACTTTGGTAAACTGGCAAAAGAATTTTCTGAGGATCCCGGCTCGAAAAAGACCGGTGGGTTGTACAAAGATTTTCCCAAGGGACGAATGGTCAAGCCATTTGAAGATGCAGCTTTTTCCATAGCACCTGGGAAAATAAGCGACATTATTGAAACGCAGTATGGCTATCATATCATCAAAGTGCTCAACAGGAAAAAAGAAACCAAGCCATTCGACGAGGTTAAGGATCAAATCAAAGCAAACCTCGAAAAAACCAAAAGGAACCGAGCCTACCAGGATTATATTGAGAAGCTGAAAACTGCAGCGAACTATAACGAGGTCAAATTTTAACACGCGTCTCGTTAAATAGTACTCCGGCTTCAAGGCATGTCGCATTACGCCAACTTTTTAAAAACGCTCGTTGCTTAATAACGGGCGTTTTTTTCTGGTTTAAAAATCTGACGGGAGAAAAGATGAAGGCTTTTAACTATTTTGCACAAAAAGGCGAACCACGCATTGGTGTGAAAATGAATGGACGCGAGTACAATTTTACTTATTTGTGGCAAATTTACAAGGATTTTAAGGGCGCTCATCAAATTCCGGGACTAAATTTTTTACAAGTGATGGTCGAGATGGACTATTTTTCACAGGAGAATTTCGAAGAGGTGATGAGTACTATCCAGGAATTCCGCAGTCTGAATGATCTGGTTATCCGTGAAGATTATCGTCTGGACGTTCCCATCCCGCGGCCGCAGAAAATTCTTTGTATCGGGCGCAACTATATCGCCCATGCCAAGGAATGGAAGTCGTCCGTTCCCAAGGAACCGCTTTTTTTCAGCAAATTGCAGTCAGCGCTTTTGCCTCATAACGGCCACATTGTGCTGCCTGCCGGTATAGGTCGGGTCGATCATGAAGTTGAACTCGCCGTAGTCATGGGGAAAACAGCCTCTCACGTGTCCGAGGAAAATGTTTTCGAGTTTGTTGCCGGCTATACCATTGCCATCGACGTTACTGCGAGGGACATGCAGGGAGCGGCAATTAAAAAAGGTTATCCCTGGACGTTGAGCAAAAGTCTGGATACGTTTCTGCCAATGGGTCCGTATCTCATTCCCGCCGATGCTGTGAAAGACCCTCACAATCTAAATTTAAAATTGACCGTTAATGGTGAGACGCGGCAGGAAGCGAATACAGGTGAAATGGTGTTCAAAATTCCGTGCCTGATTTCGCATATTTCCCGCTACATCACCCTGCAGCCCGGTGATATTATTTGCACGGGAACACCAGAGGGAACGCTGCCCATTAAAAACGGCGATCATATCGAAGCAACAATTGAAGGAATGGGAGTGCTGCGCAACAAGGTTGTGGAGCATTAAATGATTTCAATGCTTTTGCAGGGATAAACATGCGCATCGCTTTTGTACAAACAAATGTTCGCTTTGGTGAGGTTGAAACGAACGTCCGCAAAGCTGCTGATCGCATTCTCGGCAGTAACGCGGACTTGTTTGTCCTGCCGGAACTGTTTAACACGGGTTACTATTTTCTCGATCGTTCCGAAGCGGAAGGCCTGGCAGAGGAAATCCCTTCAGGGGAGACGTGCCGGGTTCTTGCTAAAGTGGCGAAAGAAAAATCGTGCTTTATTGTTGCCGGACTTGCGGAAAAAGCGGGCAATCGGCTTTTTAATTCCAGCGTCCTTATTGGGCCTGAAGGCTATTCGACCACGTACCGAAAAATTCATCTTTTTGATGAGGAGAAACTTTGGTTTGATCCGGGAGATACGCCGTTTTTTGTCATTGATATCGGAATGTGCAAAATAGGTATGATGATTTGTTTTGACTGGATTTTTCCCGAGTCCATGCGATCTCTGGCACTTCAGGGCGCTGATGTCATTTGCCATTCCGCCAACCTCGTTCTGCCGTACTGCCAGGATGCGATGGTGACGCGATGTCTGGAAAACAATGTTTTTGCCATTACTGCTAACCGCATCGGCAGCGACGTGCGGGATGGCGGAAAACTGGATTTCACCGGAAAAAGTCAAATCACCGCACCGGGCGGAAAAATTCTTGCACGCGGTTCGTTAGATTCGGAACAAGTGCGTGTTGTGGACATTAATCTTTCGGCTGCGCGCGACAAATGCATCAATTCCAGAAATCATCTTTTCAATGACAGAAGACCTGAAATGTATTTTTACAACAATTTTTCATTGTTGAATCGCAAGGCCAACAAGATTCCTCCAGATTGATATGAATGTTCTGGTATTTCGATTCCTAAATATAGTTGCAATAAACCTGTCGTTGCGATCGATAGTGAAGCAATCTCTTACCTATTGTCAATTAAAAAGATTGCTTTCCCGATAATTCGGGATAAACTATCGCTCCGCTCCTCGCAATGACATAAAAAGATAAATGTTATTCATGTCCATTTACACCAGCGTAAAACGTCTTTTCAAGCACTCGGCCATTTATGGTTTGGGCTACATTTTTAACCGCGTCATTGTTTTTCTCTTGCTGCCGCTGCATACCAATATTTTCCCTAAAAGCGCCATGGGCGTTGCAAATCTCGTTTATGTTTATGTCGGCATGCTGACGATCATTTATACTTTTGGGCTGGATGTCGCTTTTTTTCGCTTTTATATGCTCGAGGATGACGAGGAAGCAAAAAAACGAATTTTCACAACCGCGTTTTTAACGGTCGTGGCTACGGCAATTATCTTTTCAGGACTTTTGTTTTTTGGCGCGGAACACGTCGCCAGACTAGCATTTAGTGAAGAAGTTCGGGACTTGACGATAGATCTGACGAGGCTCATCAAGCTGGGCAGCGGCATTTTGCTCTTCGATGCTCTCGGGTTCATCCCGTTTCTCATCCTCCGTGCCGAAGAAAAGTCGGTTGCTTTTATTTCTTATAAATTTATAAATGTCTTTATTAATTTAACTTTTAACTTGTTTTTCATCCTCTATCTGAAACAAGGCATCGATGCGATTTTTCGCGCCAATCTTATTGCATCCATTGTGACCTTTGTACTGCTTTTGCCCAATGCATTGAAATTTCTTAATCTTTCCTATTCCCGTGTAACGTTACGAGAGTTGTTCCTTTTTGGGATTCCCTACTTGCCGTCGACGTTGTCGGTTTGGGCCATGGATTCCATCGATCGTATTTTTCTTGAACATTTTAAAAATGTCGATGCCGTTGGATTGTACGCGCAGGGAGCGAAACTGGGCATGTTCATGGCGCTTTTCGTCGCTGCCTTTCGTTTTGCCTGGCATCCGTTCTTTTTGGCCACTTCCAAGCAGGAAGACGCGAAACAAGTTTTTTCCAAGATTTTAACCTATGTCGTCTTGGCGTGCGGCGTCGTTTTTCTGTTTTTCTCCTTATTTATTGATGATATTGTTCACATTCGTTTTGGCAGTTTTACCATCCTTGGGAAGGACTATTGGTCTGCCACAGTCGTTGTACCGGTGATTTTCCTGGCATATATTTTTTACGCTGCCTATTTGAATTTTCTCATCGGCATTTACCTTTACAAAAAAACAAAATATTTGCCGCTCGTTACAATGACGGCCATGATCGGAAATCTTGTGGCTAATTATACCCTCATCCCTCGCCTCGGCATCATGGGCGCAGCCTGGTCCCGTCTGATCGCTTATATAATCATGGCAACGCTTCTTTATTTTTTCGCCAGACGTTTTTATCCCGTAAAATATGAATGGGGCCGAATCATCAAGCTCATTTTTGTTTTTGGCGCTATCTTTTTTGTGGGAAGAATGGATGTTTTTTACAGCAGCATTTTGCTCAAATCCGTTTTGTTTTTCTGCTTTCCGCTTGCGTTGCTGCTGGTTGGTTTCTTTCACCGGGCCGAGATCGACCGTATCCTTTCCCTGGCAAAAAATATTTCCTTCTTGCGGAGCAGATCAAAATGAACCGGGAAAAGCTGGCATTGAAAAAATTTTACGAGGATGTCGGAGAACATTATCCTGAAGAAGAACAAGTTTATCAAACTTTGCGCGGCATGCTGCGCAAGAAATTTGTCCTTTCGCGCATAAATGATTTTCGCGGCTCTTTGCTGGAAATTGGCTGCAACCGCGGCATGTATTTGCAGGCCTATCAGGGGGGCACGCGTTTTGGTGTTGACCTCAGCCTGAGTGTTTTGAAATACGCACATACTGAAAAAAGAATGCACCTGGCCGTTGCCGACGCCGAACGTTTGCAGTGTTTCAAAACGGACAGTTTTCAAAATGTCCTTTGCAGTGAAGTGCTTGAACATTGCCTGCATCCGCAGGAAATATTTGCCGGCATTGCTCATGTCCTTTGCCCGGGCGGAACGGCATTGCTGACGACTCCGGACTACAGGCGCAAAAAGCCGGTTTGGATTGGCCTCGGCACATTGACTCATTTTGGCATTGATTGTGATTGCGGCAGTGAGTATTTTCATACTGCTTATCGTCCCGAAGAGTTGGCGGTAATGGCGGAAAAGGCCGGTCTGGCCGTCATTGAAACCGGAACGTTGGAAAAAGAAATCAAATACGCGGCGAAAATTCCGGCAGCCATTTTGATCTTTGGACGGATGTTGAACAAAATGTTCAAATCTGAGAAATTTGATGCAGCCAACGAAGCCTTTTTTAACCGCTTAACGATTTGGATTTATCAAATATGTCATTTTAGCGGATTGGAAAAACTGCTTCTCAAACTTGTCCCTGAAGGCGTGCGCTCTTTTATTGTTATGGAAAAAAGAACGGAGGAAGTGCATTGAAAATTTATTTTGCCGGTTCCATTTCCGGCGGCAGAGAATATCTTGAAACATACAGCAAGATTGTCGAGTTCATCCAAAACCACGACCATATTGTCTTAACAGAACACATCATCCACCCAAAAGTTTTTGATTTGGAAAAAGAATTTACAGATGAGCAAATTTACGACCGCGACATTATTTGGTTAAATGAATGCGATTGCGTGGTGGCCGAAGTTTCCAATCCTTCTTTGGGCGTCGGCTATGAGATCGGTTATGCGCTCGATCTTGAAAAATCCGTTCTCTGCCTTTATCATAAAAGTATTTTCTTGTCGCGAATGCTGACTGGGAATCACAGACCGGGGTTGCGAGTTGTGAGTTACGGGGACGATGACGGCTTGATGAAAAATCTCGGTCATTTTTTGCGTCAACTTGAATAAGCTGCGGATTGTCTGTTGGAAAAAATTATTTTACATCTTGACATGGATGCCTTTTTTGCCGCAATCGAGCAACTCGATAACCCGCAGTTTCGCGGTAAGCTGGTTGTGGTAGGCGCCGATCCAAGGGGTGGAAAAGGGAGAGGCGTTGTTTCAACCTGCAGCTATGAAGCACGGGAGTTCGGCATCCATTCCGCCATGCCCATTTCTCAGGCTTATAAAAGATGTCCTCATGCCGTTTATGTTTTCCCACGCGGCAAGCGCTATTCCGAAATGTCAAAAAAAATAATGAAAATTCTGCATCGATTTTCCCCTGATATTGAACCCGTCAGCATTGATGAAGCTTTTTTGAATATTTCGTCCACTTGCAAGCTTTTTGGCTCTGTAGAGAATTTGGGAAAATCGATCAAAAAGATGATTCACGATGAAACGCAGCTCATAGCATCTGTTGGGATTGCACCAAGTAAATTTGTCGCCAAAATTGCTTCCGACCTGGAAAAACCCGACGGACTTGTTATCGTCGATAAGGATCATGTTATCGACTTTTTAGCGCCGCTGGAAATTTCGCGTCTCTGGGGTGTGGGTAAAAAAACGCTGCCGCAATTACAGAGCCTTGGCATTCATACAATCGGTGATTTGGCACGATATTCGCAAAAGAAATTGATTGATCAGTTTGGCAAGGCTGGATTACATTTTTGGAATTTGGCTAATGGAATCGATGCGCGCGAGGTTGAGCGGCACGTTGCGGCAAAATCTATCAGCAAAGAAGTCACATTTGATGTTGATAAAAGTAACCGGGATGAACTGTGCGAAACATTGCTTTATCTGTGCAATGAACTTGCGCGTGAAATGCGAAAGAAAAATTACAAAGGGCGAACGATTACGTTAAAAATCAGACTTGAAGATTTTAGTACTTTTTCCCGTTCCAAATCATTTTCCCAGGCCATTAATGCATCGAATTTGATTCGCGAGCAAGTTGTTGATATGTTTTCTTCATTTGATCGAAAAGGCAAAAAAGTGCGTTTGTTGGGTGTCGGACTTTCGCATTTGCAGATCGGTGGCGGACAGATCGATTTGTTCGAAGGATCGGATAAGCAGGAAAATAAAATTGACCGAGTCATCGATCAGGTTCGGGAAAAGTTTGGTGAAAAAGCAATCACCCGCGCCAGCTTGATTCACACACAGCACGATTCGCAATGGATTAGAGATTAACTTTTAGATCGGATTTATATCCAGATGTTAACAGAAAAATTACATCGAATACGGGCCATGAGTCTACCCGAGATATTCCATCGTTTCGGGCGTGATTTTTTCGAATTGGCTGACAAGCGCTCTCTTTTGCGCTTGAAGGAACCGGAAAAGCTCGATGACTTTTTGCGGCGGCACAATCTTTTGAATGGCAGTCCAACAACGAAAGACAAGGTGTTTCAGAAATTCCTTTCCCGTAATATTTTCCCATGGCAAATGGAAGACGCAGACAAAATCAGGGAATTTTTTACAAACGACTTTTCGACTTTTCAAAAGTCGACATTAAAGGCAGCGGCCCGGGCCGCGAAAAATGAATTGACGATCTTTGACCGGACAGAACAATTCGGCGAAAAAATCGACTGGCACCGTGATATACTTGGGGAGAAAAGCATTCCTTTAAAATACTGGAAGGACGTGAACTATTGGGACCCTCATTCTGTTCGCGAAGTGAAATACGTTTGGGAATTGAATCGGCACCAGCATTTTGTAACTCTTGCCAAAGCCGGATTTTTAACCGGTAGAGAAAAATATGCAAAAGCTCTTTTCAGCCAATGGAAGGATTGGATTGAAAAAAATCCATACAAGTTTGGAATTAATTGGACAAGTGCTTTGGAGGCGGCTTTTCGTTTGATCTCCTGGACCTGGGCGCTGCAGTTTGCAAAAACCAGTGCAATCTTATCCCCTGAACTTTATTTCAGTATCCTGCAATCCGTTGAAAACCACGGGAGGTTTATTGAAGAACATTTGTCGCAATATTCTTCAGCAAACAACCATCTCATCGGTGAGGCGCTGGGATTGGTCTATGCCGGGTGTTACTATCCGGAATTGCAGCAAGCAGAAAAATGGCGGGAAAAGGGCTTTCAAATTATTGCAGCCGAATTCGAAAAGCAGGTTCATGCAGACGGTGTGATCAAGGATCAATCCACATATTATCAAAA
>JAACEJ010000361.1 GCA_011682565.1 Actinomycetota bacterium
TTCGTGCGCAGCAAAATCTTGTAGCAGTCGGTTACAGCGGGGCGATGTTTGTTAATGACGGACATCACATGGTCGGGTTTGCGTCGTAATCTTTCCTTTTCTTCTGCTGTTTTAGGAACAGGCGGCTTTTGCTCCACGCTGCTCATAAGTTTTTGAAAAGTCTTGACGCGTTCGACGTCTTTGAATGAGACTTTGCCCTGGGGCTGCAGCGTGCCCAACAAATCATCGACAGTGAGAACAGACGTTCGTCTTCTTGACCCTCTCATGACACGACCACCGGCAGGATTACCCGAACGGTCTGTCCCTTTCCATCCTCGCCCGGAAGGACCGCGCGATACTTTCATGGCATCCAGTTTGGCGAGGTCCTGGCCCAAATTTGCATTTTGCACATCGCCATAATCAGTTATTGAATTAATATATTCTTTGGAGACCTGACCGGAACCAGTCGTAAGAATACCAAGTAAACCAATGTTACCGACTTCACCGGCAACATCCGATACGCTTCGGGATCTTGCACGTCCCCCCTCGGTTCCTCCTCCACTACCTCCAGCCATTTCTCTCACTGTTGGCAGACGAGATTCCGCTGTCGCTCTGGGCGTTGCTGAAGGAGACCCGGACGGCAATGGTCCGACAACTGATTCCCGCGGTGTTTCAGGAGCATTCGCAGGACCGACGTTCGCATTCGTCGCCAAAACATCACTCGAAGGAATATCGAGATTTTCGGGCGACAATATTTGCTCGGTTGGCTGTTCCTGATCCAAAATGAGATTGGCATAGTTTTTTTGAATTTCACTGATTTGTTTGGCTTGCAAAATTCCCGGGAAACGTTCTTCCAAAAAAAGGACAAGAGTAACATGAAAAATCACCGAGATAAAGAGAATACTTAAAAACCTTACATCAATCGAATGCAGTTTTTTCTTCTTAAATTCCTTTGGAAATTTTGTAAAATCTCTTTTGGTCATTATTACAATTCCAGATTCTTTAATGTTTGTTTTCGCCACTTAAATCTGGGAAGCAAATCAATTTAAATGAGTAGTGGATTTGAAAAGA
Organism: Actinomycetota bacterium; assembly: GCA_011682565.1. Classification (GTDB taxonomy): domain Bacteria; phylum Zhuqueibacterota; class Zhuqueibacteria; order Residuimicrobiales; family Krinioviventaceae; genus Hydrothermomicrobium. The sequence continues at coordinate 1,051 of JAACEJ010000361.1, forward strand.
AAATGTGAGTGATGAAAATCAAGCCCGGCTTTGATGAAGTTCTTTTTCACAACTCAAAACATTACATTGATTGATTTTAACCTCCAATCAATGTAAAATTCCAATGAATAAAAGTCAAGCGTAATCTTTCGACATTGATTCATGAATCTTTCATTTTTGAAATTGCCGTGGAGTTTGGCTTTCCAAAACTGCATTCACGTCACTCTGCCGACCAATAAAACAACCCAGCGGTCAAAACTTTTATTCCATTACAAATTTCTTGCCAGATTAATGATTCCAACAAAATTCAGCAAAATAAATTCCTGTGTGTCAATTGAACAGAAAATAAGGGAGCAAGTTTTTATTTTACAATTAATTGAAAGCCGATCTCCGAAAATCTGATATTTAAACCCCAATGCAGAGCGCGGTATTCCAAAGAAGAAAAAATCAATAGTTCACAAAGAGGCAATTCATAGTATCAAACTGAAACAACTTTTCTTTGCAAAATGAATTCAACTATAGTATATTTAAAATAAAATACGGTGTGCGCTCATCATTCTGATATAGGAGAATTGCATGAATATCCTGGACATCATTTTTTGGCCGATCATCATTGCTATTATCATCATCCTTGGCTATTTATTATACAAATGGAAAATGGAAAACCAAAATACAAGAGGTGATTTTCGTATGTTGGTCGCTATCAAAAGGCGTCAGGCAGGCATCTCAAGGTTTATTCAAATGGATGTTAATGAGCAGGCAGCCCATATCAGGGAATTAGAAAGAGAATGGCAGGCACTTCATAATCGCTTTATGAGCTTTGGCGTTTTTGCCAAAGGTTTCACAACATCTGGCAGCGGCTTGCCTTCCGGTGGTGAAGAGGACTGGGCAATTCTGGGCATTTATGATTTGCCGGATCACGATGCATTTCTCAATTGCAAGGATGTTATGGAAGATGATCAATTTATCCCGCTGCGCAACCACTGCGACATTCGCTTGATTTCCGGTGAACGAATGGAGAGCATGGAAAACCAGATCAGGAGATTATTTTAGATTTTTATAAATTTTTCACAATTATTGACTGTACACTTATTTCTTTTTAAACAATTCTTCCAACTTGCGTTTTGCTTCATTTGTTTTGGCTGTGCTGACAGATTTTTGCGTACCACTCGGTTCAAAATAAGAACAAAAATTTGCCGAATCTTTTTCCTTCACCCAACGCGCCTGCGGTTCCCGGCATTGATGATGGGCAAGCACATCATAAAACCGACAATTCAGGCAACAGTGAATATAGCTTTTGCATTGAGGACATGCTTCCTGTCTGAAAACTTTTTCATCAGTTATGATGTCATACCCACACTTGTAACACTTCATGATCAACCCTCTGTTAGTATAGTATAATTTACAATTCCCCTAGAATACAAAATACGCGCTCTGCAAGCGAAACGCAAGGGAAATATTTCCGCCATGACGCAAAAAAGCAGATAGTTAATTGACTCAATAAAGTAAACAAGAAACAAAAACAATTAAATTCATTTTTTATCTGCGTGCATCTGCGAAAATCAGTGTCCAAAAACGGGGGCTGAATATTATATTCCTCACTTTCTCACCCCCTGCTCCCTCAACCACCTTTCACACTCCTTTGTCCATGGCAGTCTTTTTTCAGGATTCCAGCCATGCGCTCCCAGCCCTTGTCCGTGGGGGCCATTTTCGTAAACGTGAAGTTCAAAGCGTACTCCTGCTTTGGCCAGTGAAGCAGCAAATTCGATGCTGTTCAAAACATTCACGGTTTGGTCTTCGCTGGTATGCCAGAGAAAACACGGCGGCGTTTGCGACGTAACATGTAGCTCGTTGGAAAGTTCTTTTATCAACTTTTGCGACGGATGTTCGCCAATCATATTCTTTCGTGAACCCTTGTGCGTCATTTCATCGGTAAAACTAATAACAGGATAACAGAGAATGCCGAAATCGGGGCGTGAACTCTGTCGTTCGATTTCATCTTTTGCCTGCGGATTTCCTTCATCAAAATGGGTAAGCATCCAGGACGCCACATGGCCGCCGGCGGAAGAACCCATTACGCCAATTTTATTCGCATCCAGTCCCCATTCTGCGGCATGGGCGCGGACGTAACGCATGGCACGAGCCACATCCTGAAAAGGTGCCGGATAATGATAGCCGTTGGAAGCAAGCCGGTATTTGAGCACGATTCCGGCAATGCCCTGCTCGTTCAGCCACATAGCATAATCTAATCCTTCATACGTCGCCAGAATGCTGTAGCCGCCGCCGGGACAAATGACTACAGCCGCACCGGTGGCAATTTCTTCATCAGGAAAATACAAAGTAAGGGTCGGTATATCTTTTTCTTCATGTCCCAGAGCGCCTGGAGCATCGCCATCCCACAGGCGAAATGTATTTTCGCCAACAACCAATTTTCGCTGAAAAGATGAAGCACGGTGATTTTCTCCTTCCGCCGCGAAAGCAAACTGCTGACCGCAAATCATTGCCGAGAGTAGGATTAAAAAAAATGCGCTTTTTATCATTTTCCAAACCTCCATTACAAAAAGTACCGGGAACTCGATTCGTGCATCCGGGAATCATGCGATAGCTTTGTGTTTTCTATATTGATCCGATAATACGGCAATAATGATAATCGTTCCGATGGCGATTTGCTGCCAAAAAGCAGACACATCGAGCAGATTACACCCATTCCGCAACACGCCCATGATAAGGGCACCGATAATTGCGCCGAGAATTGTTCCTTCCCCACCGCTCAGGCTCGCGCCGCCAATGACACACGCCGCAATCACGTCCAGTTCATAAGACATACCGGCGGTTGGTTGGCCGGTGCTCAACCGGGAGGCCATGATAATTCCGGCAAATCCGCACAGTAAACCATTAATAGCATAAATGATAACCAAAGTGCGCGACACATTGATGCCGGATAATTTTGCTGCATTCGTGTTACTGCCAATAGCAAAAACATATCTTCCGAAACGCAATCTGGTAAGAATAATATGGCCGATGACTGCCAGAACAACGGTAATGATGACAGGCACAGGAATAACGCCGAAAAACCGTCCGCCGCCGAGAAAATTAAATTCTTTGGGCAGGCCGAATATCGGCACACCGCCGGTGAGCAGTAAAGCCATTCCCCTGGCAATACCCATCATTCCCAGGGTGGCGATGAACGGCGGCAAATGGCCTTTTGCAATCAGTGCACCGGACGCTAATCCGGTTAATGCGCCGGCGAAAAGTCCGGCGATGATAGCCGGAAAAATCGGGATGCCGGTCGCCATCAGCATGGTCGTGGCGATACCGGACAGAGCCAGCACCGAACCGGCAGCAAGGTCGATACCGGCGGAAATAATGACCATCATTTGCCCGATGGCCATAATCGCGACCACCGAAATTTGCAACCCGATTGCAAACAAATTCTCGACCGTAAGAAAATACGGTGAAATAATACTCAAAATGATAACCATCAAACCGAGACTCATAAAAGGAGCCGCTTTGCGTAAAACCTGAGATAGATTGTTAATGTGGAACACCCGTTTTTCTCCTCTGTTCTGGTAGCGTTTTTTCAGTCTGTATCTCATTGAGAGCATGCAAGTGGAATAATTGAATTTCCTTAAGCTGCGTAGGGGTGAGACATTATCCTTTCAGCCCGCGGAGAATTTAATAAATTTAATCCATTG
>JAACEJ010000362.1 GCA_011682565.1 Actinomycetota bacterium
TTTACTCTTCCTTACTTTTTTAGTTGGAGTAGGGATGGCCAATGACTACGTTGGCCCGGAAAAATGTCTTATGTGTCATAATAATCCGGCACTAGGTGATATGACCGGCTGGCGGACTTCAATGCATGCAAACGGGTATTCTGTTGTCCTCGATGACAGCCATACCATGCAGGACCTTTATGGAATCATCAATGATTATGATCAAAACCAAATCGATGATTTTCATGACGGCTTGGATTTTAACACCATTTCCAGTGTGTTTAATCAGTACAAGCCTAATGCACCTGTTTTGGCATATAGCGCGGAAAATGGTTACACCATTACTATTGGTAATGCCACGCACCGGGTCTATTTGACTTATGGCGGCAGCGGCCTTTATAAACAACGCTATGGAGTCAAAATTAATACTGCTGAAGGTGAATCGAAAGACATCTATATCTCGCCCATTCAGTTTAATGAAAAAACGCATCAATACGTTCTTTATCATCCAGATGCATGGTACGATGAGAGCAGTCAGCCGAAATACAGCACGGCCTCAACTTTGGCTGATGCTGCCGGAAACAGTCGCAGCCTGGCCAAGGGATGTTCAGGATGCCACGTTACAGGCCTGACATTGGATCAAACGACAAATGGTGAATGGGTTGCCCATGGAGCCGGTATCGATCCAACCACGGCCGCGTTTTATGCCGACAAGAGCAATATCTTTGATCTTGATGGCGATGGAGATATCGACCAGATCAACACTGGATGTGAGCAATGTCATGGAATGGGCGGCGATCACGCTTCTGCCCCCAGCAAGACAAACATTATCAATCCTGATGACCTTTCAACCGAACAGGCAAATAACATCTGTGGCATGTGTCATTCTCGCGGAAAAAGTTTGCCGAACGGTACGTTCAGTTTTCCGTACCACGATGACACAATGACGAGTTGGACACCCGGCGTCGACCTTGTGGCTGACATCTATTCGGATGGCGGCGGATACTGGGGCGATGGTGTGAATTCAAAAAAACACCATCAACAATTCTATGATTTTTACAAAAGTGAAAAGCCGACATTTAAATACCATCAGGTACGATGCAGCGAATGCCATGATGTACATAACACGGTAAAGCATCATATTAAAGCATCAGTGGTTGAAACGGATAGTCTTGATAACGAAATAATTATTACCACTGAAAATGACAATAACACGTTGTGTTTGTCTTGCCATGCCACACACGGTGATTTTGCAAGTATTCCGGTAGAATGGGTTGCCGACTATGCAAATCATGTGCAAGAAATCGGTGCCATCGTTTCAGAACATACAAATCATCCTTATGATCCGGATGGAAGCGGAGCGTCGCGATGTTCAAAGTGCCACATGCCAAAAGTTGCAAAATCTGCAATCGCTTATGACATTCATTCGCATACTTTCGAACCGATTCCTCCGCAAAAAACCTTGCTTTATAATATGCCAAGCGCATGTGCGGTGAGTTGTCACATGAAAGATGACCTTAATTTTGGTATTGATTTCAGTAATGATAACTTGACCAAATGGGATGAACCGTCAGATATTGCGCTTGCCGATACTTTGATGAAGTACTATGGGCCGGACGGTAAATGGTGGCAACTCGACGTTACATCCGTCGATCGGATTGCTGTGGATATTCCTCAGGATTTTTCTTTATTGCAAAATTACCCGAACCCGTTTAATCCGACCACTGTCATTCCTTTTAAAACAGCATCTAACGGATTTGTGACGCTAAAAGTTTATAACGTGCAGGGACAAATCGTTGCAACACTTGTAAACAAGGAAATGTCTGCCGGAAGTTACCAGGTTGTAATGGATGGTTACAACCTGCCTTCAGGAGTCTATTTCTACAAACTCAAAGTTGGCGACTATGTCCAAACCAACAAAATGATGCTAATGAAATAAGCAGCATCATCCCTCAAATCAAACCTCAAAGGTCTCCATGACCTTTGAGGTTTATTTAAAATCCCATCGGATGCGAAAACATGTTCCACGCGAAAAGACATTTGCGCTTAAAGTCAGGCTCCCATATCGCTGTCATTGGCGGCGGGCCATCCGGCAGCCTTTTTGCTTTTTTTGCGCAAAAGTTTGCCCGCAAAATTGGTCTCGATGTTCATATCACAATTTATGACGGAAAAGATTTTTCGCAAGCCGGACCGCCCGGGTGTAACCTTTGTGCCGGTGTTATTTCCGAAACACTCGTTTCGGCTTTAAATCGAGACGGCATTACTCTGCCAGCGCAAAAAATTCGCCACAGCATCAAGGGCTATTATCATGTTCATTCCTCCGGTACTTCCTTTATTGATCCGCCTCGAAAATCCTGTACCATTTATACTGTATTTCGCGGCAATGGCCCCCGTTTTTCCCGCTTTAACGGCAATGTCAGTTTTGATGATTTTTTACTGCAATATGCCGCCCAACATGGCGTTGAGGTGGTGCGTGCTTCGGTCGTTGACTTTTTTCTGCCGGAGAACAATAGAGAAAAAGTACGGCTTGTGATTCGTCGAAACGGCAGCATACAAGAGGTTAAGGCCGATCTCGTGGTTGGGGCATTTGGGCTAAATAGCAAAATGATAGCAAAAATACCCATCATGGGATTCGGGTATCAGCCGCCGGAAGCGCTGACATCCCTGCACGCGGAGATCCCCCTTGTTAAAAGCAAAATAAAAAAAATCTACCAGGACAGGATTGGTGTATTTAGTCTTCAGGGATTGCAAAACTTACGATTCGGTGTCATTACACCAAAATCAGATTTTTTGACCATTAGTCTGGTTGGAAAAAAAGACGTTCACAGAGAAGTTCTGTCTCAATTTCTGTGCCATCCCCAGGTTAAAAATATTTTCAATGATCCGGCTTCCGTTCCCTTTTATTCCTGTCAGTGCCGTCCCAAACTTCCCATTGGTCCAAGCAAAAAACCTTACACAGATCGCCTGGTCATCATTGGTGATGCAAGTTTTTCCCGGCATTTTAAAAACGGCATTTATTCTGCATTCATAACCGCAAAATTGGCCGCCATGACGGCACTCTATCATGGAATTTCCTGCACCTGCTTTCACCGCCATTACTACAAGTTGGCTAAAAAAGAAATCATCCGGGATAACATTGTCGGTCAAATCTTGTTTCTGGCATCCCATTATTTCGCGCGGAATAAAAGATTGATTTCGTTCTACGCTACCCAAATTGAAAAAAAGTCTTCTTTTCTTGGCAGATTTTTATTATTTTTCTCATGGAATATGATGACAGGAGAAATTTCATACAAAAATATTTTGCAGGAGATATTTTTTGTGAGATTCCATACTTATTTACAGCCGGACAGGATAAGCAGGCTTATTCGCAAGAAAAGGAAAAGATTGGATATCCTGTATCGCATAAGAAATAAGAAAAAGCGAGTCCTGAATGATAAATAATGGCAATGCGGTGGCGATAATTGGCGGTGGTCCGGGAGGTGTTGGATGCGCAATTGCGCTGCAAAATATAAGTCGCCAAATGGGCAGAAAGATACGCGTCCGACTCTATGAAGCCAAGTCTCAGGACGGCATTCCCCGCTACAATCAATGTGTCGGTGTTCTTTCCCCGCCAATCGAGGACATTTTGCGCGAACTTGGGGTTGAATTTCCGCACCATCTGTTACAACGAACCATTGAAGGATACGTCCTCCACTCCGGCAAACAGAGCATCGTTTTGAATGACGAGTCGGAACCGTCGTTAGCAGTCCGGCGCATCAGCTTTGATCATTATATGCTCGATCAGGCGAGGAAACATGGTATTGAAGTCATTGAAAGCCGGGTGACGGGATTAGAAATTTATGATGATTCAGTCATGCTCTATTCCGAAAGTGACAATATTCGTGCGTCGGTCGTCGTTGGCGCCTTTGGCCTGGATGACGGCAGCGCGCTTATGTTTTCCAGGGAAACCGCCTACAGGCAGCCAAAGTTCCTGAACTCTATTGTGACGAAATGGCACCCGCAAGCCGATTTCATTCAAAAATTTGATAATAATATTCATGCCTTTTTGCCGCCAACGAAGAAAATCGAGTTTGGAGCTGTTACACCAAAAGAAAACCATTTTACCATCAATATTGCCGGAGAAAAAGTCGACGCAACGGTGATGGATGAATTCCTCGCTTATCCGCCTTTGGTTCAACTTTTCCCCCAATCCTTTTTGCAGGAAAGAAAATCATTATCATATTTTAAAGGCAAGTTTCCTATTTCCATTGCAAAAGGAATGTTTGGTGATCGTTACATTACAGTCGGCGATGCAGCGGGACTTGTGCGCCCGTTTAAGGGGAAAGGTATCAATTCAGCATTGTTAAGCGGTATACGCGCCGCCACTGTGATTTTGGAAAAGGATTTTTCCAACACTTCGTTTAAAGAATATCCGAAACTCAATAATGAAATAATTGCAGATTTGCCCTATGGAAAAGCAATCAGAATTTTCGCAAACTTGATTGCTAATGCAAATCTGCTTGATTACGTTTTACGCTTTAGCCGGAAAAATGCTGCATTGCAGCGTGCACTGTTTAACAGCGTATCTGCACATAAACCCTACCGAACCATTGTCAAAGAAACATTAAGCTGGCAAGTTTTCCTGCAAAGTCTTAAATCATTTTTTGAATAAATGAGTAACTCGTAAAAAGTCCTAAAGTGTCATTGCGAGCGAAGCGAAGCAATCTGGATGTCGACTAACGTGCTGTTTTATAAAGATCGCTT
>JAACEJ010000363.1 GCA_011682565.1 Actinomycetota bacterium
AATGTTTTTTAGAGATTACAATAATATTAAATCATACCTTTTTTCTTCCTGATAAACCATTCCGTTGTGAGAAGTAAGACAATTAATAAAAGGATTGCAGGATTATTCCAAAGTTCATTTTCCTTGATCAGCACAGTTTTTTGGGAGTTTGAGTGTAATACCTTTTCAAAATTTGTTACTGAATCGGGAGAAAAATATTGGCCCCTGCTCACCGAGGCGATATTTTCAAGCAAAGCTTTCTGCATTCTGGTATCCGCCAGTTCCGCACTATATTCGCCGACGGTAAACGTTGTTTTACTTTCACCAACGAGTCGTCTCTGATATTCTACGCGAGCCGTTAAATTGTAATCGCCTGGTTGGTTTGGGGTGAGAGTAGCAATATACTTGCCATCCCCGGCGCTATTTGCAATAAAGTCTTTGACAAGATTTTGATGGACAAGTTTCAGAACGACATCAGCATGATCCATCGGCTTTCTTTTTTCGTCGAAAACCTTTACCTGAATTTTTACAGGCTCTGAATAATTATACAGCGATTTATTCGTTGATAAATTAACTAACTTGCTGTTTTTGGTTAATTCAAGCCATCTCGTCATATTATTGATTATTTGATTATAAACCTCGCCTTCTTCGCCTATACCAGACATTAGTAAATCCCATCGCCACAGTCCATAGGCAAGAATGGCTCCCGACTTTTGTATTCCATCAGATCGAATGACGATGAGAGGAACGCCGGACTTTTTAGCCTTCGATTTGTTTCCCATCCTTAAAGTTACGGCTTTTGCTAAAGTTACTGCGTTTGGCCAAAATTTCGATATAGATTTTGAAAGAAAAATTGGCGGCAACTGAGACCATGTGGTCGATGGTGATACATTTTTACTATTTATTTGCATAATCGGATGATTATAACCTGCAGGAGTCGGAACACAATATATTTGTCGTTCGCTGATATTTCTTCCACCTGATCTTAATGGTATAAAGTCCTCCAATATTTTCAGCTTTTTTAAATCGGTGTTTTTACCTAAAAGAAGTAAAATGGGGCGCGTTTTATTTTGCACCTTTGTTTTGATCATGTTCATAACCGATGGTGCGGTGCGCATTGTTGGAAAATCCTGCAGGATGAATATGTCCGCATCATTTATCTGTGACGCCACGTTTAGCGATTCATAGAAATTTCCATCCCGCTTTGCAACCATAATACTCAGGTCGTACCTTTCGTCGGAGGACAGATAGCGTCGCAGGAAAGATATTTCGGGTGAAACGCTTCCAGCCAGGAGTAGAATTTTTAAGCGAGCTTTCATTACATTGATATAGAACGATCGCATATTGTTTTTTCTGCTGCGTTCATTCTTTTGAAAGGCTATTTCCACGTCTATTTTTTGCCGTCCTTCTTCTTTCGGCAAAAAGTCAAGGGAAAATGTTTTTTCCGAGGGTGATGGAGGCAATGTGATCATTTGCGAAACGAGCGTTGTTTTGCCCTTTTTTATTGCGAGTGGCAAAGTGATCTCTCCAAACCCCGTATTCCTGAGTGTGAATTTTAAGGGTGAAGGTTCGCCCATGTAAGCAAACGGATTCGTTTCCATGTTTGAAATAGCCAGATCGGGAACCGGTTTTGTACTTCCTATTCCAATTGTGAAAACGGGGACGCCAATTTCAGCCGCCGCTCTCGTGGGATTCCCACCGGCTGTATAGTTACCGTCCGTCAGCAGAAGAATATTTGTCAGATTCTCCTCTGAAAGATTTTCTTTTATTGTCTCGATGCTCTTTGAAATATTTGTCACATCTCCATCGAAATGCAGCGAATCGAGATCAGCCTTTCGTACCGGTTTGACGGTGTTGGAAAATGTAAATAGCCTTGTATCAAACCTGCCCTTGAGATGTGGTAAAATGTCATTGTTTAGAATGCTTAAAACTTTCTCTTTGCGGGATGTTTTATCGTCGGTGATTGCCATGCTTGCTGATTCATCAATGGCAATTGCCACTAGCGGAGGGCGTGAATGCACAATTCTTCGCCGGATGACTGCTTCGAAAAGAGTCAGCATGAGGAGGATGAGCGCAAGGGTACGAAGAAATGTCAGTAACGTTTTTTGCCATCGCGGAATGATCGGATTCGTTTGTCGGTAAATAAAAATTGTGAAAATAATAATTGCCAAAAGAAGGAGCAATAAGAAAGACAAGCTGCCCGAAAAAGAAATGTGAAATTGAGGTGAAAGCATTCGTTAAGTAACCTGATGTGAATTCAAACTGATTTAATTTATTAAGACGCTTAAAATGTCCAAGAGTTCCCCCTGTTGATCGACAATCATGAAAACTTTTCCGGACTGCGTTTTGGCGGTGGCCAAGATCCGCTTAACTACAGAGAAAGATTGGGGATTACATCCAGGTCGAACGATGATTGATATCCCGATCGCAGGCGTATGTTGCCGGCCCTTGCAATCATCGCAGCATTGTCAGTGCATAATTCCGGTGCGGGGATAAAAAGATGAATTCCATTTTTTTTGCAGTCATCTTCAAAACGATGACGCAAGGCAGAGTTGCGGGCGACTCCGCCGGCAAGGACAATCGAAGTGCAATTGAATTTCTCAATTGCACGGAAACTTTTTTGAGAGAGAACATCCACTACGGCTTTTTGAAAACTGGCGGCAATGTCGGGAATTTTAGACAAAAGATCGGCTTTGTCCAGGGATTGCGCGAAATATAATACCGATGTCTTTAACCCGCTAAAACTGAAATCCAGATTATCTTTATTTAAAAGTGCTCTTGGAAAATGAACAGCGCGGCTGTTTCCATTCATAGCTTTTTGTTCTATGGCCGGGCCACCGGGATAACCAAGGTTCAGAACCTTGGCAACTTTGTCAAAAGCTTCGCCTGCCGCGTCATCGATGGTGCGGCCAAGTATTTTGTAAGAAAACTGCTCCCCGATCAATAAAAGAAGTGTATGACCGCCGGAAACGACCAGGCAAATGTAGGGATAATCCGGTCCCTTTGCATCGGCGGAAACAGCCAGAATGTGGCCTTCAATATGATTGATAGCAATCCAGGGAACCTCCAGTCTCAGGGCCAGACCTTTTGCAACGCCAAGGCCGATTAACAGGGAACCTGCCAATCCGGGGCCATACGTTACGGCAATCCCATCAATATCGTGGAAATTTTTCCCCGCTTTGTGCAGAGCTTCTTTGATAATGAGGGAGAGTTGTTTAATGTGCGCCCGGGATGCAAATTCCGGAACGACTCCCCCATATTCCGAATGCACTAATTGTGTAGCAATAATATTTGCTAGTATGTGTTCATCATCTACAAGAGCGGCGCTTGTTTCATCGCAGGATGTTTCAATTCCTAAAACCAGCATATATGGTTTTTCTTTCAACTATTTGACTTGACGAAATGAGGAAATTTATTCTCTCTCTAGAACAACTTTGAATCTTTTTGGCTCGACATTTCGAAATCTGATCTCAGGTATCGGTTCGATATATGCCGGAAAACTATGTTGGGTTTTGTCTTCATTTTTTCGATAGTCAATATAAGCAACAATGTCTTTTGCGGTAATGGCAGAGACAACACTTACTCCGCCTTGCACGATGAGCGTAAAGTGAGAAGGCAGAACCAGTGCTTTGACATGAGGTGGAAGATTCCGAACGGTTACCGGCACTTCTTTAATTTCTTTTTCCATTAATTTTTGCACGTCGGCGATAATGCGAACCCGGTCGGTAAGAAGTGTGATTCTTTTGTCAGCGGGGCGTTGCAGGGCAACCTGCACATTAACGGGATGTTTCAGCTTGTCCATCTTTCCTGTTTGTGTGGAAACAGAATCAAAGTGGGTGATGATGCTTCGCGGCCCTTTAATTTGAACCAATTCCGGTTTTAAACGGATACTTCCTACGATTGTATAACCTGGAAACGGCTGTAATTCCATTGTTCTTTTAATCGGCACATCGCGAACCATCAACTTTTCTATTTTTAATTTTATCGTATCCGGTTCGACAATATTTCGGATGGTAAGCTTTTTCGCATTTCCTGTTAGAATGATGTCTTTTTCGCTGGGACGAATGGTTGTTTCGCCTTCTTCCCAGTTTACCGACAATTGCAGACGTCCTTCGCGAAATATCAGAAAAGCCAGAATAAACATGCCCTGACCTCTAACGCGAATTTTTGCCAGACGGGGCAAGTGATTTGTGATCGTGTAATCTTTATGTCTGGGCGTTTTGATGGGAATACTGACAACGTAATCAAAAGTCCCCCCGGTAACAATAAAAAACCAGATTAAAATTGCAAACAGAGTAGAGGCAATTTTAATCTTGTATTTTGCCCAAAATCTTTTCTCTTTCGGGAAGAGTATTCTTTTTTTGATCATAGTTAAAATGAGAAAAGGGTGGTCATAATAAATATGCCACCCACTAAAAAGTGTTGCAGTAATTGGAACGAGGGTTATTACTTATTAGATTCTCTAATTTCTCTGCCTCTACTAATTTCCCCGTTGTCAATACGTAAGTTAAAACCACATTCAGGGTTTGTACAAACCCATGCCTTGTACCGAATAGAAGCACCGTCACGTCCATAATCCGATAGTGGAACCAGAATGCCGACATTACATTTCAGACACTGTGGGTGAGCCTTGTCCATTTTATAATCCTCACTTCACTTTGCTCATCCAAGAAGAAAGAGCGATTTTTGAGTTTGAATTACTTAATTATAATAAAATAAAATAATTG
>JAACEJ010000364.1 GCA_011682565.1 Actinomycetota bacterium
TGCGGTTCCACTAACACGGGCGTTTCGGGCTGCAGGTCCAGGTAGCCGGCTACCATTTGGGTCGAACGGCTGTCCCAGTTCCCGGTGTTAATGGCATAAATTTCCTGATAGTGTCCGTCCGTATCGCCGGGGAAATCCAGCACATAAATTTCCGGGGGAATGTCTTCTTTTCTTAATGTATCAATATGAACCGACGGCCCATGAAGCGCCAGGATGGCATTGTAGAAATTTTGCGCCTCTTTTGGAAAACCGGGCATATCTTTAAAATCGTCGGTCTGATCCAACGTAATGAGAAAAAATGGCGGCTGATTTTGACTGAGATGAGTTATCGGGGAAGCGGCATCCAAAATATCCTTGTCGTAGCTTCCGAAGGTATTGACGCACAGCGCTTTGTATTCCAGGACTTCCGGCGCCGTCAAGCCCAGCGGATTTAAAGGCCATTTCACCATGGCATAAATATCATACGCGCCGCTCATAGAAATAATTCGCTTTATAGATCGGACACTTTGACCGAGAGAATCCAGGTATGTGCTGTCCGTTGCCAGCAGCGAGACCAGATGCCCGCCGGCGGATTGGCCGAAAACAGAAATGTTTGTCGAATCCCCGCCGTATGCCTCGATATGATCGTGGACCCAGGCAAAAGCCATGGCAACATCCTTGATGTGCGTGGGATGTATGGCATTCCACGGATCAGTGGAAAGTTGGTAGTTGGCTATGACGGTCGTGGCGTTATAATAGCCGGCAAAGGTATTGCCCAGTTCCTGGTAAATATTTTTGTCTCCCTGTTTCCAGGCGCCGCCGTGGATGAAAAGCACGACCGGTGTGTTTGTTTTGCCATAGGGTTGATAAACATCGAGCAAATGTTTGCCTCCGCCGGCAGGCGGAGGATCAGCGTAGGCAATGTTGAATGTTCCATCGACGAGATCGAGAACATATTGTGCCGCAGCCACATCACTTTTTTCCATGCCCGTTTTGACGGCGATGGCTTTGATTGTCATTGAAATATAGGTGAGGGCTTGCGAAGAATCATCCGGCGCCGGGTCGTTGTCCGTCGATCCGGTGAGACTATCGCCGCTGGCGTGATTGGCCACAAGAATCGGCGTGCCGTTATAGAGCGCGGAATCGATATCCGGCGTCGTGCCGTCTGTGGTGTAATAAATACTCGCTTCCGGCGTGGCGCACTGTAATGTGATATTGAGCGGATGATGGTACCTGCCTGAAGCGATATTAAAAATCGGCGTTGCCACTTTTGCGGCAAGCGCGGGAGTTGCGGCAGGCAATAAAACAGCAAACATTATGAAAAAAATAAAGAAAAGGCGATAATTTTTACTACTGTTGGAGTACCCCATTTTATCCTCCGGGTTTGATTAAAAATTGTTCGTATCTATTCAACAATGGATTTCCGGACGTCCGGCGTCCGGTTTACCGACATAAACTAAATGGCGCCTGTCTGAAAAATCGGTAGAGTCGTAACGTCGACTTGCAGGTCGACGAGTGAATACTCGACGCAGAGCGTCGAAACAAGCATTCCCACGCAGGACAGACTGGCTGAAAACAGTGAAAATCATGTCATTGCGAGGAGTGCCGCCTTAGCGGCACGACGAAGCAATCCCCTGAATATCAGCAGGTTACGAGATTGCTTCGCTTCGCTCGCAATGACAAAAAATACAAGAAATAATGGTTTTTACACAGTCTGAGGAGCGTGGGAATGAGAAAACGAGAAATATCCCAATGCGCGTCGCACTTGATACTATCTTTCCAGAATCATCCGTTTTGTAAGAATCCGCTGTCCTGCTTTGAGGCGATAAAAATATAAACCGCTGGCTACTTTATTTCCTGCGAAATTTGTTCCATCCCAAAGAACCGTGTACAGTCCCGGATGTTTACGCTCGTTGACCAGCGTCCTGACGACACGCCCGCTGCTGTTGTAAACGTCAAGATGAACAGTGCAATTTTCTTTGACCGAAAATTTGATCCGAGTCGTCGGATTAAAAGGATTGGGAAAGTTTTGCCACAATTCAAATTTACCCGGAATGACCGGCCCGGTGTTCGTTACATTTTCCGGCATCAGTGGAGCCAGTTTTTCCTGCTCCCATTGCGCCAACTTTTCCGATAACCGGTTCCGCTGCTCTGCCACATCGGAGTCATTATAACGGGGGTGATCGGGATTTGCAAGGTTTTCCATTTCCATCGGATCTTTTACAAGATCGTACATTTCATATTCCGGCGCCACCTCGTTTTTCTTGTCAAAATAACGGGCGTATTTCCAGTTTTTCTCACGAATGCAGCGTATGCGATTGGGCGGCCCGACAAGCTCATCAATATTTTCCATTCCCGCTTTAATGTCATCAAAAGTAAACATGACGGCATCCTGAACGTCGCCCGAATCCGGATTCAGGATAATACTGGAAAAGTCGGTGCCTTTGAAAACCCACTGTTCCTTGTCCGGCACGGAAGCCAGCGTTGCAATCGTCGGCATGATGTCAATTAACGAAACCAGGGCATTGCTGGATTGTGGCGCAGGAAAAAGTACCGGATTGGAAACAATAATCGGAATGTGAATCGCCTCATCATAAGTGACGAACATTTTTTGCCGCAGCCCACCGTGCGACAGACCCATTTCTCCATGATCAGCAAATCGAAAGACGAGTGTGTTGTCTGCCAGGGAAATTCCGCCATCACTGCGCGCATAGAGTGCATCCAGCACCCGTCCAATCTGGCCATCCACGTGTTTGAGCAAATTGCCGTAAAAGTTAACATATTGATTTTTTTTCAGCGGCGTGTTTAACGGACCCAGACCCGCTGCCAGTTTTTTCACCAATTCAGAATGCGCTTTAGGCTTGTAATTTGCGGTCAGGTCTTCATCCACGGTTGGCGGCAGCGTTATTTCTCCCTGCAGCATACTGTGCCCATAATCGTCTGCATAATTTTTGGGATAGCCGGCAATATCATGCGGATTCACCAGGGAGACAAAAAGCGCGAAAGGCTGAGATGTATCCATCGCTTGCAGAAAGGCAACGGCATCATCCACAAAACGTTCATCATTGTCGGCGCGTCCGCCGCCGTAATTTTCAGGTGCAACATCCTCGCCGGCATCCGGCGGGTCCCATGCATTAAAACCATAGCGTGTCAAATCATCAGTGCTCCACTCATCGCCCCCGGGTTTGCTCACATGCCACTTTCCCTTGTAATAGACATGGTATCCGGCGGATTTCAACATCTTGGCGATGTTTTGCATATCCGGATCAAGCACCGGCTGATTTTCTGTAGAAGCGCCGTGTTCCGCCTCGGGAAGGGTGTCGACCACATGATGTTGTGCCGGATAAAGTCCGGTGAGTAAAGTCGAACGACTCGGCGAGCACATGCAGCTATTACAAAAGGCGTTTGTGAAAGCAAGTCCGTTGTTTTTAAGGCGACCCAGATTCGGTAAATTCGCTTGTTCCCATCCGTCGGGAAAATATTGCGTATACCGCTCCTGGTCGGTAACGATAAAAAGAAAATTGGGGTGATCAGGAAGCATGGTCTGCAACGATACAGCTTGTCGGGCATACGTTTTTGAAACAGCAAGTCCGCCCAGTGCCAGTCCACTACCTGCAGCCAACTGTTTCAAAAATCGTCTTCGGGACGTTTGCTTGAGCATCTTCATTTCCTCCGCATTGATTGAAATTTTTCAGGAACCGACAGCGGAGCAATATTCATCCAATAATTTCAAATAAATGTAATAGTTTTCCAGTGATACATTCGGAGGCGTTTGATGATCGACTGAGGGAATATACCCACCCTGTTGCATAACCGGCAGCAACCTTTCAAACTCGGCTCGCATGGCCGTTTCGCCTTTTGCCATAACCATTTTATCATATCCGCCGATCAATCGCACGGTGGGATGCTTTTCACGCAAAGCAGCGAGATCGAGGCCTGCCTGACGCTCCAGGGGCAGAAATGCATCAATGCCCACTTTTTTGTACCATGGTACCAATTGCTCAATATTTCCGTCGGAATCCAGAAAAGGAATAGTGCCATAATGCTTTAATTGCGGAACAATTTTGTGATAATAGGGCGCCATGAATTCATCAAATAAATCTTTCGAAATCATCGACCCACTTTTATAGGACATGTCTTCCGCAAAAGTCATAAAATCCGGTTTGCATATTTGGCAAAATTCATCAAGCAGTTGCAGATTGTATTCCAGCAAATCCTGGTTTATCGTGTGTATCAGTTTGGGGTGATCGTAAAACGCATAGAGTTGTTCTTCCACACCGATCAATTCCCGCGGAACCCAAAAGAAACCTTCAAAAGTAATCCAGATGACAATCTCGCCTTTTTCCTGTTTCTTTGCCCAGCGTTCAACATCCGCTTTGTCGATTGCATCTTTGGGATAGAGCAGTTTTTTTGTGCGATGGTAAGTATCAAGGTCGGGAATGACTCCCTTGCCATGCCCTTCGGCCCTTGGAAAATCCGACTTGTAAGGAGCAAACCACCATTGTTTAAATATATCCAGACCAAAATATTCGGTAATGCCATCCGGAAATTCAAGATTATCCGGCAAACCTTGTCGGTTCCATTTATCAATCGTTATGTCCCACCATGTGGCGATTTCACAGAGAGGTATTTTTTCAACCGGCTGAAAGTTCATTACATTCTGAAAGCGTTGTCTACAATTCATGTTCGTTCCTTGTTGTTTTTTTTATTTTGCTTATT
>JAACEJ010000365.1 GCA_011682565.1 Actinomycetota bacterium
GATTCGGCCAAGTCTTTATTTTAAAAGTTCTTTTGTTGGAGATTCGGTTTGTCTATTTTTCAGGCTTGGAATATTTATTAAATTCCTGATCTATATCTTTTTTCGTTTTTGCACCTTCGTAGAAAATCATCCTGAATTTAAACAGAGCACTTTCATCCGGCTTTAGCGTTAAATGCAAATACTGTGGATTTTCAACGTGTTTTCTCGTTTGAAAGTCTCCCTGCCCCAGTGGATTCGCAGAAAAAAGGCCGTAGCCGCGTACATGCCAATACGTAGGATAATTCAGGCTTTGCGGATGATTCAGTATGGCAATTCCGATCAGCTTGCCATTTTTCTCGCCTTGCAAACGCACCCACTTTGCTCTTTTCCCCCATACGTTTTGCTCCGTTTCATCGCCGTTGGAGCTGAGATAACGTCCCGTACCGCCTTTTTCCCGCAGCCAATCCGCCACACGTATGGCGAACATGCCTTCTTTAATATCCTGAAATGCAACCGTGGTATCGATTGCAGTTAATTTCAGTGTAAAGTCGATGATGTTTTCTTTTTTGCCGGGATAAAAAACCATGGTACGGTCTTCCCGCAAAAGGGGCTTGTTGTTGTGGCCTATCCAATGATTGATCGTTGAAAGCGTTCCTTTTTCTTTTTCGCCTTTCATTTCAACAACTTTGACCTGTTCAATACGGGGAGGCCCGGGCGTTTTGATCGCCCAAAAGTTGTTTGCTTTGTTTATTTCATAAGCGAACATGATACCCATTTGATGCGGTTCGTCGCGGCTTTCTCCTTCCTGTGGGGGCACATGACGCGCTAACTGAATTCCAGATGGAGAATACACGGGATATAAAATCGGTTTGCCGATTTCAGGATTCAAGTCATAAGAGACCATAGGATGGCCTTTATACATCACATCAATTTGATGTTCCTTTTCAATAAATTTGACCCGACCATTTTGACTACAGTTTAAAATAAAAGCAGCGACAAGAACAAATGCAGAATAAAGCCATTTCATTTTAAATTTCTCCATTTATGTTTTTCAGGGGTTAACCATTCCCTGCTCGCGGACAAAATCAACGCATTTTTTCATGTCAGGAAGATTATTATTCCAATTGTACTCATATTCAATGGAAATATTACCGTTGAAATGCTGGGCTTTTAGTTCCTTTAATACCTTTGCAATGTTTCCCACACCGGTGCCGTAGGGAACATCGTGCGCTTCGAGACTGAATTCGTTTAAATCTTTGAGATGAACGCTGATGATGCGTCCTTTGAGAATTTTCATCCCATCCAGAGGTTTGATGCCGGAGCGGATCCAATGCCCTGTATCAATCGTCGCTCCAAGATGGTGATCGCGGTTTTTCACCAGACTGAGGACAAAATTCGGATCCCAGAATTTATAATCCGGCTTGTTAGCGCGTTTGGGGTGATTGTGAATTCCGACTTTGATGTCATACTTAATTGCCAGCTTTTCTATTGTGTCGAACATTTTCGGGGTGGTATCGTGCGGTTCGATTGTGATCGCCGGGATATCCATCACTTTGGCAAAGTCAAATACCTTGCGCAATTCCGCTTCATTGGAAAATCCGACGACGCCGTAATTGATGATTTTTACGCCGGTGGCTTCGGCTTTTAGCTTTGCTTTGGCCCAGACAGCAGGCGCCGCATTGTGATCAAAGGGTGTGCTGTCTGTCGGGCTGAGTTTTTGACCGGGAAAAGCTTCGATGACATTACAGCCCAATGCTTTGGCATTATCCACGGCTTTGTAAAAAGTGAGTTTGTGAAAACTCCAGGCCTGTGGTCCCAGGTAGAATCCACCGATTTTTAGCTCCGGGGACAGATCAACACTTTGCGCTTTCATGGGCAGAACGATGGAAAAAAGCAAAATGAGCCCAATGATAATTGTGTTTTTAATTAAAGGTAGCATTTGTAACCTCCCACGATTGAAATTAATTTGTCAGGAATTGAGCCTTTTGTCGTCTGTTAAGATAGCGAATACATTTATTGAATGCAAGTATCAATAAAGAGATATGCTGATCTTCTTTACTTGTTCCCTGGTAATGCTCGCGTGGCACCGGTCGTTATGCCGCCATCGACGAGCAAGGTCTGACCGGTGATATACGCGCTTGCATCGGAGGCGAGGAACACAACTGCACCGTCGAGGTCATGTGGCCGGCCGGGTCGTTTAAGTGGAATGCGATCCGTAAGATAGTCCACCCATTCTTTGTTTTCGTACATGACGGCGTTTTGTGCTGTTCTGAACCAACCCGGTTCCAGGCAATTGACGGTGATTCCAAATGGTCCCCAGTCATCGGCGAGACTCATGGTCAGTTGTTTTGTGCCGCCACGACTGGCGCAATAGGGAGCAAGACCGGCATAACCAAACACGGAGGTGACCGAACCAATGTTGATGATCCGTCCATAATGGCGGGGAACCATGTGCTTGGCCACAGCCTGGGTAACGAAAAAGGTACCTTTCAGATTTGTATCCAGTACGGTATCCCAATCCTCCCAGGTTATTTCTACAGAGGGTTTGCGGATATTGTAACCTGCGTTGTTGACGAGAATGTCAATTTTGCCGAAATGGTCTATCACTTTTTTCACCATAGTTTGAATGCTGCCATAGTCCCGCACATCGAGCTCGACCGGGAATACTTTGCGGCCAATCTCCTCGATTTCTTGTTCAAAATCCTGGAGCGAATCAATGTTTCGGCTGGTAATAACCAGATCAGCACCATGTTTGGCCAGGGCCCGGCCCATGTATTGTCCAAGTCCCCGGCTTGTGCCCGTAATAATGGCGACTTTGTCGGTGAGATCAAAAAAGTTGTGAACCATAAACACTCCTTAAATTTTTCATCAGGGAACAAGCACTACTTTTAATACCCCCTGTTCTTTGTCATAAAGTCTTTTAAACCATTCCGCTCCTTCGGCCATCGGAGCTTGTGTGCTCAAAATTGCATCAACGTTTATTTTGCCTCTTTCAATCATGTCAAGCACTGCCGGGTATTCACCGCAAACGGCACAGCTTCCTTGCAATCGTATTTGCTGTGTGACCACTTTTTGCAGAGGCAAGTTAACGCTCGCTGCCAAATTACCGATCAGCGTGACTGTGGCTCCCCGGTGGACGCAGTTGATTGCTGCGGTCACACTGGATTCGATGCCGACGGCATCAAAACCGATATCTGCGCCGCGGCCATTCGTCGATTTTTTCACTTTGGCGATCAGATCATCGTCTACCGGAATGCCGAAATCAGCACCAAGCTGTTTTGCCAACTGCAGGCGCTCGGGTTTGACATCCACGGCAATGATCTTTCCACAACCGGCGATTCGAAGCGCTTGAATGAGAAACAGCCCGATCATGCCCGACCCGATAACTACGGCTGTATCATTTACCGCGATTGGCGTGACAGACACAGCGTGCAAGGCAACCGCTACCGGTTCAACCATGGCAGCCTGGGTAAAAGTGACTTTATCCGGGATTCTATACAAAATGTGCTGTGGCACTGCCACGTATTCCGCAAATGCACCGTCGCGGCGATATTCTCCGCACGAAACGCCGAGAACCATTCGCCCGTCACTCAGATTGTAAAAACCTTTGCGTGTGTACTCATTATCAAGGCGGTAAATGGTTGAATCGAATGTCACGCGGTCATCGACTTGCCAGTCCCAAACTTTGGCGCCCAATTGAGCAATGACTCCGGCAGCTTCATGTCCCATAATGAGCGGCGGAATCCGTCGCCCGGTGCTGCCATCCATGCCATGGACATCGCTGCCACAAATGCCGCAGGCTTTGACACGAACGAGTACTTCCTCCGGCGTTATTTTCGGGACAGGAACGTCTTCCCAACTTAATTTGTTATATTTTTTGAGAACCAGGGCTTTCATTTATCCTCCTTCGATGATGGTAATGCAAATGGTTACATTCGCACAAAACCATCATAAAGCAGTTTTATACCGGTGAAGAAAAGAAAAATATAACAGAGATTGTAAAAAAGTTTTTCATTAACTTTGCGATGCAGTTTTATGCCGAGCCAGACGCCTAAAGGTGCCACAGGGCTGAGCAGGAGGGAGGTGCTCAGGTTGCCGGTATTTAATTGTCCCAGATATGCGTAAGGGACCAACTTGACATAATTGACAATAGTAAAAAAAACAGCCGTGGTGCCGACAAACAGGGATTTTTCCATCTGCTGGGGAAGGAGGTAAATGTTGACCGGCGGGCCGCCCGCATGTACGCCGAAACTAGTAAATCCGGCGATTGATCCCCAAAATACGCCGCGGGGAATGCTGGCTTTCCTGTTTTTCTCCGTGTGTTTTATAAAATAGTTAAACACAAATCCTATCGCAAGTACACCGATTAAAATGCGAATGTGCGCTTCCGAAAGATATCTGAAAAATTCTGTTCCAATCAAAATGCCGACAAGAGCGGCAGGCAGCAATATTTTGAGGTTTTTACTGTCCCATGATTTACGGTAATGCCAAACCGTAAATATATCCATGATACACAAAAGTGGCAGCAAAATGGCCGCGGCCTGAGGCGGTGCAATGACAAGCGACATCAACGGCACGGCAAGCACGCCAAGGCCTGCGCCAAAACCGCTTTTGGAAATCCCTACAATGAGAATTGCAAGAATGGCGATAGGATAAAAAATTGTAGTGTTGATCATAATTTCTCGCTAATTTATTTTTAAAATAATACGTTTTTTT
>JAACEJ010000366.1 GCA_011682565.1 Actinomycetota bacterium
TTCCGTTTTTTGAGGGATATTGCTAAAACCGGAGGCGGTTTGCAGGAAGCGGTAAATCTTCGCCATGGGGTTTCAAAAATTCGCTGCCTCTCTGCCCGAATGCACTCTGATATCGAGATTGAAATCCACATCTCAGATGATTCCAGAGAGAATGTTAAATGGAAATATGCCATAGGTTTTACACAAAAGGGTGGCGGCGTTTTTCAGAGCAGGGCAAAGCTGAAATACGAGCGAGTCTATGATGAAAATGATACACTTGTTCTTAACAGGCCTAATAACCGTGATCGCTCTGATGAAAGACTTTTGGAATATACTTTTTTGGAGCAGCCTAATTCCAATGCTGCATTCCGCGAAATCAGCGACTTTTTGCAAGATATTCAGTATCTGCATGTACTTCCGCAGCTTTTAAGAGAACCCGATTCTTTTCTCAAGGCCGGTACAAAAGATGATTTTTACGGAAGAAATTTGATTGAAAGAATTAATAGAATTAATTCCAACACCCGGCATGCTTATTTTCGTAGAATTCAGGAAGCATTGATTTCTGCAGTTCCGCAATTTGAAAAATTGGAACTTGTTAAGGATGAAATGGGCGTACCTCACCTTCAGGCAATTTATCAGCATTGGCGAGCAAAAGGTGCCAAGCAGTGGGAAGATCAATTCTCAGACGGCACATTACGTCTTATTGGATTCCTATGGTCGTTATTGGATGGGACAAAACCACTTTTGTTAGAGGAGCCGGAATTATCATTGCATTCCTTTATTGTTTCCAGGCTGGCGGAAATCATCGCAAAACTGCAAAAAAAGAAGTTCGGGAATCGTCAGGTTATTCTGAGTACGCATAGCGCTGAATTGCTTTCCAGTAAAGGAATTGCCGGCGAAGAGGTTATTATGCTAAAACCTACAACTGAAGGGACAGAAGCCATTAATGCCTCCAGTGTAGATGAAATTAGGATTTTGCTTAAATCCGGAATGAACATCGGTGATATTGTAATTCACCGGACGGCGCCGGGAAAAAGCGATCAACTTGCTTTTCAGTTTGCAGGATAATGATGTATATTAATCTCGTTGTAGAAGATGACGTTCATTCGAACATTCTGAAAAAGGTGCTGCACTATTGTGACCTGGAGTTGGAAATCGTACATTCATTTGGATTTAAGGGTAATGCTTATATCAAGAAAAACTTGCCTGCATTTAACCAGGCTGCGAGAATAAACCCTTATCTTGTTTTAACAGATTTGGATAGATATGAGTGTCCCCCGCTGTTGCTGAAAGATTGGATTCATTTTAAAGTTCATTCAAATTTGATTTTCAGAATTGCTGTTCGCGAAGCAGAAGCATGGCTTATCGCCGACAGGAAAAATTTGGCTTTCTTTTTGGGGGTTTCTGAAGCAAGGATTGAGCGCAATCCTGAAGAAATTGCTAATCCGAAGGAATACCTGGTAAACCTGGCGAAGCGATCACGTAAACGTCATATTCGGGAAGATATTGTCCCACGGGGACCGCAATAGTAGGGAGAAATTATAATTTTGCGCTTGCTGAATTTATTCAAACTTTATGGGATGTTGAAAATGCCGGCGTCCATTCAGCAAGCCTTATGAGATTGATGGCAGCTCTTAACCGACTTGGGATGGTTGGTTAATTTAGTGGATAAAACGACTATCGATAACTTTCACGGAGGCATCGCATGAAAAAATTTATTGCATCACCGCGAACAATCATCACGCTCGTTTTTATCGGCGTCGCCCTTGCAGCGAATACGGCTGCGGCGCAAACAGCAGCGGATTCACCGATTATGGACGTCAATCCGTTTCTAAATCTGCTAGCCCTTGCTCTTGTGATCGAACGGTTGATCGAAATTGTCATTGTTCTCATTCCCGGTATTGAAGAAAAGAAACTGAATTTGGCAGATGATCTGCCTGCCTTGGCATCATTTCAGCTCAAATTGCAGCGGATTACACTGGGAGTCGGTTTGGTTATGGGTGTTCTGTTTTGCACAATTTTCAAGTTCGGCATTTTGAATGAAATTTTCCCCGGACAAATGAGTCCATTCAATTCGTTCAATCACGTTGTCACGGGATTGATTGCCGGAAGCGGTTCGGAACCGGTGCATCAACTCGTTCTGATTATTATCGGCATACGGGATAAACTGCGGGTTGGCAACAGAAAGGCGTAAATTGTCTCGGTGGCCAGGGTCCTTGTTTTCGCAGGGAGGTTATTTTTATTCTACGCGCACTCCTGCTTACGGCTTAATTATGATTGTCCCGCTTCTTCTCATCTATGAAGCAATGGTTCTCAAAATTGGCCGCACGGGAATGATTCGGGTAAGAAATTTGGGTGATGTGATTCTCAAAGAAGTGGTTTTAAGAATGGGAATTCATGGACCTTTTGCGTTGGGCATATTCTTTGTGTTCATTCTTATTCTGGCCATTTTTTTGCGAAAAAGAGAAGCGGTGCCGCTGAAATTGCACTATTTTTTTGCCATGATTCTGGAAAGTGCCTTTTATGCCGTCTTTCTTGGGTTATTTATTAACCGCATTATGAATTTTGTCATGTTGTCCATACTTGCAGGCAATAATACGCTGATTCAAGTAATGCTTGCTTTCGGTGCCGGCGTTTACGAAGAGTTGCTTTTCAGAGCATTCTTTTTTTATGTTTCTGCTATCGCACTCATTCGATTCATTCGAATGAAAAAATGGGCCGCCTGGTTTGCATCGGCATTTTTTTCGTCCATTTTGTTCTCCTGGGCACATTATTTGGGCGCAGAAACTTTTACATTCTATTCGTTCTTTTTTCGATTTTTTATCGGTTTGGCTTTTTGCGGGATATTTTGGGCTCGCGGCCTGGGTGTCGCAGCCTGGACACATGCGTTTTATGATTTATTTATTATTGTTGATAAATTGCTGCATTGATGATCCTGTTGATTTAATGCCGTTTAACCTTCGCAAGGTTAGTTTATCAACAAAGTTATTGATGTGTCTGAAATTACCAAAGTATGTGATTTGAACAAGGGGCTGCAAGCCCCTTGTTCAGCGAGCGGGTTGAGGGGCAGTACTCTGATAACAGAAAGGATATATACTTTTTTTGTGATTAAAATATTAAAAAAAATGGTTTTGGGGTTTGTAACTCTTGTTCTGCTTGCGGCATTGCTTGGCAGCATGACAATTGGATATATTTTGTATTGGCCTCTTTCGGCGAATAAAAACGCTGAAAGAATATCTTTCAAGGTAAAATGGGGAACATCTTTCAGCACGGCTACGCAGAGGTTGGCGCAGCAGGGAATTATACGGGATGCTGATCAGTTTACTCTGGCGGCAAAAATATTGCACAAAACGCATAGCTTAAAAGCAGGTATTTTTGAGCTCACTCCAAAGGCATCGAATTATAAAATCCTCAAAGACTTGACGGAAGGACGACAAATCTATCTTAAAGTCACCCTGCCGGAGGGCATTGACGCCGAGAAATTGGCATCCATTTTACAGAAAAAACTTGATGCAGATTCTGCGCGAATTATCGCCTTGGTAAGTGACACGAGTTTTGTTCATCAATTGGGAATACAGGCCGCTTCGCTTGAGGGATATCTATACCCTGAAACCTATAATTTCACTTATGGATTGCATGAGAAAAATATTTTGCGTACGATCGTAAATCAGTTCAAAAAACAGATTCCCGATAGCTTGCAAAAGCAGGCAAAAAAGCTGGGCTACACTTTTAATCAGATTTTAACATTAGCCTCTATCGTCGAAGGGGAAGCAATGCTCGACAGTGAAATGGTTTACATTGCTTCGGTTTATTATAATCGTCTCAAACGCGGCATGAGATTGCAGGCCGATCCGACCATTCAATATATCATTCCGGACGGACCTCGGCGGTTGCTCAATCGCGATCTGCAAATTGATTCGCCTTACAATACCTACAAATATGCCGGGCTGCCACCGGGGCCTATAAATAATCCCGGCAAAAGTGCAATTATGGCGGCACTTTTCCCGGCAAAGACACATTATCTATATTTTGTTGCCGACGGCACCGGCGGCCACATTTTTAGTACATCGCTTGCACAGCATTTGCGGGCGAAACGCAAATTTGATATCATCAGGAGAAAAGTTGCAAAAGAAAAACGGGAGGCACGACGGCGTGGCAAAGGCTAAGGCGGCACAAGAGTTGGATTGGTTGTTTTCCGATTTGAACGATGCACAGCGCGAGGCTGTGGTGCAAACGGACGGCCCGGTGCTGATTTTGGCAGGAGCGGGTAGCGGTAAAACTCGTGTGCTCACATACAGAATCGCTCATGTGCTGGCAAGCGGATTGGCGGCGCCGCAAGAAATACTTGCCATGACTTTTACCAATAAAGCCGCCGGTGAAATGCGTGAGCGTGTGGCTAAACTGGTTCCCGACCTTGTTTCCGGTATGTGGATCGGAACCTTTCACTCACTTTTTGCACGCTTGTTACGCCGGGAAGGGCAACGAATCGGCTATCCCGGTAATTTTGCCATTTATGATGATTCGGATCAGACAACCCTGATTAAAGCAATCCTGAAGGAAATGAATCTTGATGTTAAGGCCAACCCGCCAAGGCTTCTTGCTCATAAAATAAGCAATGCAAAAAACAAAATGCTTTCTCCACGCGGGTTATTGGAAAGCGCAGAAAAACCGGATGATGTTCTCGCCGCTCAG
>JAACEJ010000021.1 GCA_011682565.1 Actinomycetota bacterium
CTTATCATGCCAATTAATAACAAGTGGCCCGGGCAGATAAAAGGAATCGAGATAGACTGGCAGACACACTTTTGGTATTTGCCTTCGCCCCTCAATGGGCTGATTCTAAACGTCAATTATACATACATGCGTTCTAAAACACAATATCCTTTCTTTAATTTAAAAACTGTCGTCATCAGCAAACCGCCCTATGTTGTAACAACCGGCAACGACTCCTCTCGTGTGAACAAAATTACAGGTATGCCCGACAACATTGGCAATGTTTCGCTGGGTTATGAACGCGGCGGCTTTTCAGGTCGTGTATCATTGTATTACCAGGGATTTACCATAACGAACGCCCAGAATAGAATCAAATCTCTCGACAGGAACCAGGACAGGCTTGTTCGTTGGGACATCCAACTGTCTCAAAAGATCCTTGGCGGGCTAAAATTGTTCCTGGATCTGAATAACATTACCGACTGGCCTGACAGAACCTATTTGACTTATCATTCGGCATTCAGAACAAGGCAGGAGAACTATGGCTGGACTGGCGATGTGGGATTAAGATATATGTTTTAGAATCTTTTAACAATACAACAATGCTGAAGGGAGGTGTTAACGCTTATTAATTCAATGACTTGTAATGACCAAAAATATAACAGAGGAGGTGATGCTCAGGCAGACTATCATGATGTTTAAATTAAAATTGGTTGATTCCAAATGTTACCTGTCCTAAATGAGGAGGTTATAAAACATGAAATTATTACAGCAACTTACGTTGATTGGATGTATGCTGATTGCCGTTTTTGGCGCGTATGCACAGGCTCCAGACACGGTAGATGTTGAACCTGGTTTCAACACACTTATCGATGCTGTCAAGGCCAATACCGGAAAGGTGTTCAGGTTAAAGCGGGGTGGTGTATATGTTATCGACGCAGAAGTAAAGCCGGAAGGCACGGCTACATTCATTTTGATTGGTGAAGAAACACCGGCCGACATGCCGCCGGCTGTTGTGCAAAGATTTACGCTTCCGGGTGGAGCCACATGGAAAAGGGCTATTCAAATAAAAAGTGATGGCGTGATAGAAAATATTGCATTTATTGGCAGAACGCCCAATGATGAGCAATATAATTATTTTATTCGCATGGATTCTACCGGAACCCATCTGACTGTTAATAACTGTTACTTTCAGGGAATTCGCAGTTATATTATAGGTTTGCGTAAAGACTTTATAAGTTTGGATTTTAAAAATAATCTGGTACTTGGTATTGGTGACCCTGCCGACTGGCAGAATGGCTATGTGTTTGCCGCCGGCGGTGTTGATCCCGGGTTAATATCAATGGTTAATAACACATTCATGTTTTACGGCAGTGTGCTGGAATACAACGCTGCCGCTAAAATTGACAAGATTATATTTGACCACAATACCCTTGCTTATTTAAACAGAGAATGGTTCTATGTGGATCCGGTCGTAAACCGTCAATACACAAATAATATATTCTTCAATGTTGCTATGCGTGGGTTTGTCGGGCCGCGACCTTCCTGGGGCTACGATGCCGGTGATTTCAGCGACGACACAGATGGTGACTCATTGGTCGGCTTTGTTAGTGTCGACACACTGGGCACATGGATAGAAGGTATTGTGGACGCAGACAGAGATATTGTTTTCAGTAACAATCTTCGTTTCACAACCAAGCAGGTTCTCGACTTTCAAAAAGAGACGACAGCGACATATATGCCGACAATGAATGCCAGAACCAAGGGAATGTTTGCCGCTTATCCAAAGATGGTAGCTGAAAATAACATTTTTGAAGAAGACGGTAATGTCCTCGACCCAAATTTTGTTCAATTGCCGCCGGAATCTGCTTTAGAACCTTATTTCAAAATGGTTAAAGGAAGACGGAATGAGAGCCTGCGAGAGCCGGATTGGCCCGAAGATTGGTTCTGGGACTGGGATGGTGACCGAACCGCAATCTTGAGCTGGCCGCCACCAATAAATCTTTTGCCTCAGGCAGCAGAGCTGAATGCCGCCGGCAGTGACGGATATCCGCTGGGCGATTTAAACTGGTATGGCAAAGAGGTGAGAGAAGCCTGGGAACGAGGCGAAGATAATCCGATTGCAGGTGTTGCGGCTAATCATGGCTCCAAACTTCCTGTTGAATTTACTTTGTCTCAGAACTATCCGAATCCATTTAATCCAACAACGACCATCGGTTTTCAGCTTTCTAAACGAGCTGATGTCACTCTCGATGTCTTTAATATGATTGGCCAGAAAGTGCGGACGCTGTTATCCGGGTTGCAGGATTCCGGCAGTCATCGAGTCATCTGGGATGGCCGGGATGATCTTGGCAATTTCTCTTCTTCCGGAATTTATATTGTCGTTCTGGATATCGACGGAAAGGTTGTTAGTACGGCAAAAATGACTTATGTGCGATAGGAAGCCGTTATTCCTGACAAGAATGTCGGAAACGTGATAAACCCCGGTGTGCCCAACCGGGTTGAGACACCTGGTTCCCCGAGTTCTCGGGGAACCAGGGTTTTTCGGCAGGCTCAACATTAATATCGGGGATTCATCGGTTTCCGGCTCTCGTATAAGTTTTGGCCCAATTTTTATAAAAAAGACCAACTCTTCAAGACTTTGTCTTTCCTGTAAGCATAATTCAAAAAATTGAAAAAAGACTTGCTTTTTAACGTTTCTCCTGTTATATTTCACTTGAATAATTGCTCAAGTGTTAGGGATAATGTGAAGTCCGATAAAATCGAAATCTGTAAAACAACGGTTGTCGATCAACAAAAAGTGGATCGGGTGAATCGGGAATTGCCGGATCACCGGGACATTATCGAACTGGCCGAAACGTTCAAAGTCCTTAGTGATCCGACGCGGCTAAAAATCGTGCTGGCGTTGTCCGTCGCCGATGAACTCTGTGTATGCGATCTGGCAACCATTATCAATCTCTCCGTTTCCGCCATTTCCCATCAGCTTCGGTTGTTAAAGGGGATGAAGATCGTCACCTACCATAAGGAAGGCAAGATGGTCTACTATTCATTAGATGACAGCCATATCGAAAATCTGATACGGGAAGCCACACATCACGTGGAAGAGTGAATTTTTTTATCTATATACTTGAATAATTGCTCAAGTGTTAATATGAAATGCAGTGAATGCTTTTAACAATTTAATTAACCTGATGGATTCGATTGCTGCGAAGATACAGAGGATTAAGAAATGGATAATAATGAACATGAAACAGGCTTTGACGGTCGGTGGTATCAGCACCCGCCCATGCGGAATGCCCTGATAGCCAGTGCCATCACCGGTACAACTTTTATTTTGTCCCATCTGGGCCTGATGGCTGTGGGCGTGGCAATACCCTTATTATATTCTTTCCATACTCATCGGTGGTTTTCACTGGGCACGCGAGGGGATCGAAGAACTCATCGGGGAGAGAGAGATTGGCATCGACATGTTAATGATTGCGGCAACGGCTGGGTCCGCCATTCTGGGTATGTGGGACGAAGCTGCATTTCTGGTCTTTTTGTATGGCGCGGCCGAGGGTCTGGAGGAATATACATACGCACGAACCCGGGCTTCTATTCGAAAATTGCTGGATCTGGTACCAAAAGAGGCCCGCGTTCTTCGGGATAGCAAAGAAGTCATTATCCCGGCTGAAGAATTGAGAGTGGGGGATGTGTTTCTGGTCAAACCGGGCGAGTCCATTCCTACCGATGGCATCATCCTCAAAGGCAAATCCAGCATTGATGAATCCGCCGTTACCGGCGAATCCATGCCGGTGGTGAAAAGGGAAAGCATGACGGTGTTTGCCGCCACCCTGAACCAGGAAGGAGCGATCGAGGTGAAAATGACGGCGGCCTTTGAGAATAATACGCTATCGAAAATGATTCATCTGGTGGAGGAGGCCCAGGAACAAAAGGGCCGGATGCAGACGTTCATCGAAAAGTTTGGCAGGCGCTATACGCCGCTGGTGCTGCTGAGTGCCATGCTCATGATGATCGTTCCCTGGCTGATGGGTGCGTCTGTGACTCACTGGGCCATTCGTGCCGTCGTATTGCTGGTGGCGGCTGCCCCCTGCGCCCTGGTCATGTCCATGCCGGTTGCTATTGCTGCCGGAATTGGTAAAGCCGGGCGAAACGGTGTGCTGATAAAGGGCGGCATTCATCTGGAAAATCTTGGCAAGATCAAGGCTGTTGCCTTTGATAAAACCGGGACCCTGACGCGAGGTCGACCCGTGGTGACCGACGTATTGTGGCGCTCAACGGTGATGAGAATGACGTACTACGGCTTGCCTATAGCGTGGAAAAATTATCCGAGCATCCGCTTGCCCGAGCCATTGTCGAAAAGGCACAGGCAGAAGGCATTGAGGCCTTTGAGGTAACGGATTTTCAATCCGTGGTCGGGTATGGCGCCCTGGCCAGAGTTCAGAATAGAAAAATTTACGTGGGCAAACAGGACCTGTTCCCGGAAATGAACCAGGATAATGGAGCGGCAAAGAGCATCGAGAGGTTGCGTAACGAAGGCAAAACCGTTGTGCTGGTCGGAACCTCCGGGGAGATTACCGGTCTTCTTGCCGTTCGGGATGAGATACGACCGGACGCCATAAAGGTGATTGATGAGTTGCACGGGTTGGGCGTAAAGGTCGCCATGTTGACCGGAGACAACCGGATAACGGCCGAGGCGTTTGCCCGGGAACTGGGCATTGATGACGTGCGAGCGGACCTCAAGCCCGAAGAAAAGATCCACGCCATAAAAGAACTGGAGCAGGAATATCGGAATGTTGCCATGGTGGGCGACGGCATTAATGACGCTCCGGCGCGGGCGACGGTTGGCATTGCCATGGGTGTTGCCGGAACAGATGCCGCCATCGAGGCGGCTGATACCGCATTAATGGCCGATGATCTGACTAAAGTGGCCTATGCCTTGCGGCTGGGGAAACGGGCAAGAAAGATCAGTATCCAGAATATCACGTTCTCATTGCTGGTCCTGTCCGTCCTCATCCCTTCGGCCTTGATCGGTACGATGACTGTGGCCACGGCCGTATTCTTTCACGAGGCTTCGGAATTGTTGGCCGTGGCCAATGGATTGCGGATGGCCAGGTAGATTTGCGATTTCAATGACGGCGAAATAGACAGAAGGCACATGACAGGGTCAGCTTCTGAACAACTTTTTACCCAAAAGAAGTTTTTTCCGCAGACCCTCTTTTGCTGAATTCAATGGCCCATTCCCAGAACGGCATAATATGGATGACGCCGGTTTCTGTCTTTTCCTCACCCCTTTCACTCCTGGTGATGATGAAAGCATGTGAAAAAGACAATTCGCCCATAGCGGATGAAAGCGCAGGAATTTCCCGCTGCCTGGTTTCCGGCGATGCCAAATTTTCGCACACCTGGATTAATTCCCCGACTTTTCCCTGAGATGTGGTAACAAAATCAATTTCCTGGCCATTGATTTTATGATAGAATATTTGCTCTTTATGGTATTCATTCCGTAGGTGATTGTAAACCATGGTTTCTTATTTGAAATCGCTCGATCAAGTCTAGGTAGAGCAGCATATTGAAATAATCCTGCAAAATCTGGATTCGCACAGGCTGGGCAACATCCAACACTTCAGGATAGCCACCCCGAAAGAGATAGTCTTCAAAAGCATGAACAATATGAGAACGTTCGGCCAGGTAAAGCTGTGGCAATTTCCCGGCTCATCAGTTTTGAAAATGAACCGGTGACATTGATTCGCACATTTTCCGTATCGTGAATTCTTCGAACGAATTTTTCCCAGCCGGGAATGTTTTGAATTTCATCAAAAAAAAGATAGACTGTCTCATCTTTCAACTGTGGATACATTTCGTAATATGCGGCAAGGACTAACGCAAGAAGCGCTGTTTCAAAAGGCAGCAACCGTTCATCCTCAAAGTTGAAATAGAGTATACTTTTCCGGGACAAATGGCGCTGTACAGCCGTTCATCCCATATCGCCATGCTAAAACCAATTGCCTGAATGCCTGTTTCATAATAACGCGAAATTTCGTCCCCTTTGGCAGGGGAAGGAAGAATGGTTCCGGGGATTCGATCAAATCCGGTATGCTCTTTGATGGAAGCCATGATACGACTGACAGAGAATTGGTAAGGTTTTATTTTGCGATGAATTCATACAAGAGGATGTCGAGAGGTTTTAGCTTTTCGGTTTCCTGCTCCCATTTGCCATTTTCGATTTCCTTTGTCGAAATCAGCGCACCGTCCGAGTTGTAAACTCTCACCTTGTATTTCCCACTTGCAGACTGAAGCCAGTACCCTGGATTGCAACCGATTTTCACCGAGCCTTCCTGCTCGTTTTTCACCAGAATTATCAGTGCTCGGTCCTTCATCACATAGGCGCTGATGTGCGCTGTGTCGCAGGCTCGGGTAAGAATGCAGTCGCCGATCAATGTGCCGGAAACGAAATAGGGCAGGAATTGCCGACGCAGTTTTGCGCATTGTTTGAGCGCCTGGCTCAGCGCCGGGTGGTTTGCGATAAAATCCGAAGCATTGATGCCATCCGGTACCGACGGCATGATGTTCATAAAAGCATTATCCGCAAAGCAATATTTCACCACTTTGGCGGATTTGTCGATATTCACATTCAACCTGGGTGCCGGAAACACGCTGGTAAAAGCGCGGAAATCTTTATAAGTAGGCCAGTTCCAATTCCAGTTCCAGGTATAATCCAGGTACTTGTAGTCCCGGCCGATGTTGCAGCCGCCTTCACCGGCGAACACGGAATTGGCATCGCGCCGGCGGGCCAGGTTGCGTATTTTTGCGGCCAGATCATAGACATTCGGCTGCGTGGGCATGGCGCTAAAAACATCCCAGACGAATGAGGTGAGCCCCAGGTTGATGAATTTTTCGCAGGAAGCCAGCACATCATCCTGCCATTGTTGATTGTCCTGTTCGGCCAGGGCCGACCAGTTCCAGGTGGCATACGGCGGTTGAAAATGCGGAATGAGTTCGGGGTGATAGGTCCAGGACATTTTTTTCGTCGGCGTCAATCCGTAGCGGGAGGCCGTGGGATCGGCGAGATAGAGCACGCTGATGAAGAGATTCACATTAACGCCGATTTTTTTGCATTCGGCCACAGCGTCGACCAGCTCCTTTTCGGAGCCAAGATAATCCAGCGTGTGCAGAGGCAGTTGCAGGTAAGGGCACCAGAACCAGATGATCATTTCATCGAGGCCGTGTATTTTGGCGTCCCGCGCCAGCCGGGGCAGATCGCGGTAGCGAAAAATGGCGTCGTTGGTGGTGTCGCTGGTTACGCCTTTAGCCATCCACACCGTACGAAATCCCATGCCCTTTTTGATGTGTTCCGGCATGGGGTATGGGCGACGCATGTTTTGCTGCACCCATTCGCGAAACGGCTCGATGCCCTCCGCCCATCCGTGTCGGCGTGGCGTGAGCCAATAGTCGTCGCTGTGCCACACAGTACCCGGAGCAATGTCCGTGGTATGGGCAAACAACAACCGCAGCTTACCGGTCGCCTCCGACCGGTGCAGCATGATGGACGCCTGCGGATCCTCCGGCTCCCATCGCCTGGCAAAAAGACTGAAGCCGCGATCAATAGTGCCAAAGTCCAGCCAATCCACCAGCTTTTGGCTGAAGATTTTGTAACTGCCGCTCCTGTATTCCTTCCAGCCATTGCCGACGTGAAAGAGGCCGGTAGCGTAAAAAGGCACGGTTTCGGGATGCGGCTTGAGTATCTCGAACGGCCTGATCGTCTCCGTGCCCGTGCGAAACAAGGTTTTGTCCTCTTCGGCAAAAGGCTTCAAACCCATAAAATCGGGGAACAGCACCTGCGGGATGGCGTGCTGCGATTGGTTGTTGATCGAACAGTTCATGATGACGGATTTTCCATCCGCAGCAGCGCGGAATTGAATGGAAATGGATACCTTGCCCGAAAGATCGAGCGAACGACTGGCGCCGAGAGAATCCCACGAAATGCTAACGCCATCGACGGATTTTTCTATCCTTGCGTTTTGCGAGAATCTGGAAGCGAGGCGAAGCGGTTCGAATTTTTTGATCGGGAAAGCCATATCGACGATGGAGGCGCTGTCGGGGGTGGTTTCGAGCAGGGCACCGACGCCGGGCATAGCAAGCCGCACAAGACCGCCGGTGTTCTGATCGATAGTGAAAGTTAGCCCATTTAAAGTGAAATTATAGGCGTCTGTTCTGGCGGGCGATTCAGCGCCGGCCGATGTCGGAAATGCCATGACGCCGAGCCAGGAGCAAAGCATCATTGTCCCCCACGCGGCCGCCCATTTCGTCAATTTAAAATAGTGCATATCGATCCTTTCCCGGTTACATTTCGCCAATATAAAAAATATTACTTGTCTTTCAAATATTTTTCGGTATCGTCGATCAACAGGATCTTTTACACTTTTGCTGATGCTGTCAAGGTTGTAAAGACGGTACGCAAGCTCCGGAAAAATTTCGGGGCAACTACCACTTTTTCCCATGGCACTCGAAACAGGAAACGCCCACGGTTCCGCCTTTGAGATTTTTCCCATGACAGCTACTGCAATTGCTTAATGGATCACGCAACCCATTTTTGTGCACAGCACCATTTTTGCTTATCTTATGATCCGACGGCGGATGATGTTTTGATTTGCTGTTTGTTGGGAATCGACAACTGAATGAAATTGCGATAAAAACCATCGAGATAATAATTGTTCTTTTCAGCATGTGTCTTCTTTCTTTTACAATGAATTTGATTTATCCCAAAAGGGGTATAACTACAATCTGAAGCTTGAACGTTATAGAATAGTTCAAGATTTTCCTGCAAGCGTGGTTGTACCGGATGATAGAGATGATATTGAATAGCGATATTGTTCAAGGAATGTGTTTTCACACCATTCAAATTCAAGCGGTATTCCAAATCGGTATCCTCGCCAATAGACGGCAATTCATAGCGTTCATCAAAGCCGTTGATGTCTAGCAGATCACTTTTGTGGAGAGAAAAGTTGCTGCCGAGCAGTGTGCGATTTTTTTTGTTGATCAATCTCCGAATTAAAGGGTTGGAGATGTACAATCCTTTTTCTGCATACCTGGTTTTGCCGCATATACTATTCAGAAAAAATTGCCTGAAATGAGTGTCCATATAACTATTTCTTACCTGCCGGGGTGTTATGCGGCTGCTGATTTTATGAGAAAGATTAACGCGGCGACCTGTAAGACATACCTTCTGTTCCTGGTGATCATAATGCTCGCGAATAAATTCCTTGTGCAGTATGCAATCTCCATCGATGAAAATCAAATAAGGGCTTTTCGCCGCCGTGATCGCCCGGTTGAGGATTTTATTTTTACGAAATCCCAGGTCCTCTTGCCAGATGTATTGCGTCCGGAAAGGTGCTGGATGTTGTAATTTCCCCACTTCTTTTTTGACAGCTTCTTCCGACCCGTCGTCCGCAATAATAACTTCAAAATTATCGTATGTCTGCCGCTCAAGACTGGCAAAGACAAGGCGTAAGTAATCGATACGATTGTAAAAAGAAATGATAACAGATATGGATGGCATGGTCAAAGCACCTTCTATTAAATTACCATTCGAAATTATTTGGATTTTTTAATCGTTCCCTAAAAATCGACTCTATTTGGGACATCATGCGATCAATTGTAAAGTTTGCGAGCATTCTATCCCTTCCATTCTCACCCATGAGAACAGCCATATTTTTATCTTGCAAGATCGTTACAATCGCTTTTGCCAATTTATCAGGTTGGTGAACGGGCACTAAAAGGCCGGTTTCGCCATGCTGCACAATTTCCGGGATACTGCTTGCATTTGTTGCCACAACAGGCTTTGCCGCTGCCATGGCTTCGATTAAAACATAACCGAATCCTTCCGCTTTCGATGGCAGAATCAGCAGATCGATGGCTTTCATAATGGCTGGAATGTCTTTTCGAAAACCGGCGTAGATTATCTCTTTTGTCAAGCCAAGTTTGCTTCTTTGTTCCAAAAGATAGTCCTCAAGATTGCCCTTGCCGACAAAGAGGAATTTGGTGTTGGGCATTGCCTGCAAAACAAGAGGGATGCTTTTAATAATATCTTTAATGCATTTCCGCTCATCAATTTGTCCAACAAATCCGACGAGATGTTCTCCGGGGCCGATACCAAATTCTTCCCGAATTCTCATCCTGTCATCAGTTGCAGTTAGATAGGCTTCGGGATGAATGCCTTTATAGACCACTTTAATTCTTTCAGCCTGCAGCCAGGGCGCATTCCTGAGCAAAGTGTTTTTTGTTGACAAAGAATTAGCCAGGATATAGTCGGCTAAAAAATTGTATGTGAAGCGATAGCGAAGTTTATTTTTCAGCGGATAATCCACTTCTCGTGAGGGGATAACTGCTTTCACACCGGCTAATTTGGCTGCAATGCCGCCAAATCTTAATTCTTTATCCATATTGGTACACAAAACATGAATGTCTTTTTTCCGCATGAGGCGCCATATTTTCCGGATAACCATCGGATCAAAATCGCTGTGCATTTTGACGGGTACGACATCGAAACCTTCGGCCCTGGCGTTTTTCTCAAGAATAGTTCCCGGCCGACAGACAAGCGTGACCTGATGACCGCGCTCATAAAGGCCGTGCATCACATCCATCAGCCAGACTTCTGCACCGCCCCACATCCGGATGGAGTTTATGAAAAGAATGTTCAGTTTTTGCACTTTCATCCCCTTTTAACGTTCTTTCGTTGCTTTTTGTAAAAGCGCTCTAACTTTGGGATTATCAGGTCTCAGAGTTAATGAATATGACCATTCTTTTATAGCTTCTGAAAGCAGACCTTTTTTATAGCACGCAATTCCTGCATTTATGTGAGCTTCTGCAATGTTCGGATTAATCGAAATAGCCTGTAAACTATAATAGACGCATTAAGCTGATAACCGATCTTGATATAGCCCAAGGTTTTAGGATTGATAAGATGCAGCCAACTCACTGCTGCAGAATGAAGGATGTCTTTTTGTTTGGTCAGGGAATTAATTAAAAGTCCTGAATAAAAGCGTTGGCGTGCATAGAATTCAAACGTAAATAGTGTCGCAGGACTCCTTGTCCACTTGAACTTTACGCCGTTGCGGTTTTGTGTATATGAAGCAAATTTAAAAGCTGAATGTGCGGTCATTACGTCGGGTTGATTCGAGTTGTTAAAAATGCTATACAATTCAGCCGCCCAACGAGTATTAAATCGGTGTGTCAAACTCAACAAACCCCAATGGGAACGTGTATTGAGAAATGATGTCGATACAAACCGCTCAGCGCCGAACCGATACATTCCAACAATCTTTGTTGACAAAGACAAAGGATATTCGATTGTCAATGACGGGTAAACACCACCATAAAGATCACGTTGCCTGGAACGCAGCCTGAGAATGTTAGAATCAAACCGGTTGAGATTATAAAGCGATAATCTATAGCCAAACCGATTTATAAACGAAACTGACGGGATGCCGGCATTCGTGTGATTCCGGGCAAAGCCAACAGTGCAGCTAATGAAAAGAATCGTCAAAATAAAGTGCATATAATATTTTTTCATGATAATCACCTCCAAAATAATTCCAGAAAAAATGCCGGAAGCAAAGTGCCTTTAGAAAATTAAAAGTTCACGATACCTTAATGATTCCCTTCTTCCTGCCCTTCAAATTGATGGGTAGAACCGCCGGGGCCATCAAGGTCTGGACCTTCTTTGCCTTCTTTTTCCGGGCCTTCGAGTTCGTTACCTTCGATGTCTTGCCCTTCGATGCCTGTTACTGAACCTGGACTTGATGCCGCAGAATTGAGAGCAGTAACCGAGATTTTTAAAAGTGCTTTTTTGGCAGATGGATTCACCATTAACATCTGTTGATTGCCTGTCGCTGATTGATCCACACTTGCGACTGATACCTGTGATGCCGCAGCAAAAAGTTGCACATCGCTGATTGCTTGTGCGTTAGCTTGAGAAACCAAACCTACTGCCATAAACGAAAAAGCGATAAGAGCCAATCCGAGTGCTTTTCTCATAATTATCACCTCCTCTCTTCCCTTGCGGGGGATAAATTGTATAAGGGCATTCTCAGACACCCTGCTTCCAGAACTTGAATCTTCATCAAAGAAACTCTCAAATGCTGTGCCAACCCATAGAAATAATTATTGTATTTATTAATTCATAATTTACAACAACTTGGAGTTTAACTAATGTGCACTGTTTTTCCCGGCTGGTGGAGTAGCTGCCAGTATCTTGACAGAAAAAAGTATAAAACTCTATAAACCAAAGAAAAACAAGCGCAATGCACCGTCAAAATTATAACGGGTTCGAGTTAAAAATCTAACATTTGGCTTTGGAATTATTTCAGACCCGAGTCCACTCGGACAGGTAAAATTGAAGGATCAAAATAATGCAATAAAGTATTATCGATTGAAATTTGAAAGAAGTGATTTTGCGGGAGGGTAACGACTAAGTTACTATTGTGGTCAATATTGATTGGTACAAACTTTCCATTTTTTGGGCATTTATTCGCCAGTCGTATGTTGCTTTCACAAATTCCCGGCCCTTGCGCCCCATTCTTATTCTTAGTTCCGGATTTTTAATTAATACTTCCAATTTGTCTGCTAATCCATGAACATCTTTTGGCTCGACTAAAAAGCCGGTTTTTCCATTTTTGACAACTTCGGGCAATCCTCCTATATTAGAGGCAATAACAGCAAGTTCGCACGACGCTGCCTCTATAGCCGCAACTCCAAAAGATTCAGGAACGATAGATGGAACGACGAAAATATCCATTTTATTTAAAAGTTCAGGTACTTTACGATTGTCAATAGTACCTAACATTTCAACACGGTTTTCGATTTTTAACTCTTCACATAATGCTTTTAGTCTAAAATGCTCGGAACCATCACCAGCGATAAGCAGTCTCAAATTTGCATGTTTTTGGGTTAGAAAAGAAAAAGCTCTGAGTAAATATTCGACTCCATAACCTTTTTCCAAATTTTTAACAATACCGATAGTTATATTTTCTGATTTTTTTCTTTGGGGACTAAACATATCTGTATCTACGCCAAAAGGGATCGTCAGCACTTTTTGCCCATTGTTTGAATATTTTTCGGTCTCCCGGGTCAAAACGTTACTTGTTGATGTGCAGTAATCAGCTTGGTTGATAATTAATTTTATCATCAGCTTGTGCAAAATAGATTTTTTCGGAAAATTAAAAATATCGCTCCCCCAGGTCGACAAAACAAACGGATGAAAAGAGGCATAAGCACCCATAAGACCGTAAGATGAAGCCCAATGGGCATGCAGGATGTCTGGAGCAATTTCCCTGATAATACTTTTTACTTTGGGGGGGTAGAGCAAATAGCCAAGCTTTGCAAAAGTCGATGCTGTCGGACTCGTAGAATGGGGGACTCGTATATGTATTGGATGTAATTTTGCGCCGGGGATATATGATTCCTGAAAGGATATCAAATGAACGTCGTGCTTCCTTTTTGCAAAATACTCGACCCATTTTTTCGTGTGAATACTTTTTGCATCAGCTAAAAAACAAATCTTCATAATTGGTCTTCTATCGTTTGAGCCATTTTTTTTGATAAAACAACAAATTCTTCTACTTTGAAAATGAAAACCAGGCTAACAAAGATAACACTTCCCAGGCCAATTGCGAATCCAATTCTAAAAATAAGCAATATACCACCCATATAATTGAGCGCTAATCGGCCAATTCCGAAACTAATAATCGAGATGACGGAAATTTTTACCAAAGTAAAGAAGATCCTCTTACCATCTATATTTCCGATTTTTTTTCGCAGGAGCAACGAAAGCAGAGTAACATTAAAAATAGCCGCCAGCGACGTTGAGAGGGCTAAACCCTGGATCATAAATATTTTCACAAGCCAGATTGACAAAACAATTTTTAGTACAAGAGCAAAGAAAGTTGATATCAACAAGGTCACGTTATTATTCATTGCATAAAATATTTTTATCAAAATGACATGAACGACAAAAGCAACCAGGCCGATAGTTAACATTTTCAAGGCAGAGGAAGTCAAAGCAGTAGCATGTTGATTAAAAGCACCTCTTTGAAAGAGTAACGTTACAATTTCGCCGGCAAAAAAAAACAATATTA